>OMVL01000045.1 GCA_900314485.1 uncultured Eubacteriales bacterium | reverse complement strand
CCACCTTGGCAAGGTGGCGCTCTACCAGATGAGCTACTCCCGCACAACAGAGATTATTATAGCCACCATAGGGGAGAATGTCAAGCCCTCCCTCGGAAAAAATTGAAAAAATTTGCCGCCGGAGGAACCGGCGGCAAATGGATGGGGTTTCATTTTAGCAGCTTATACCGATTTGACGTACTGCCGTTCATACTTGTAGATCAGATGGATGCCCACCACAGACAGCGCAATGCCGATCAAAAACCAGATCACAAATCCCGCCACGTCGGTGGACTGATTGTAGATCAGTGTCCGGCGCATCTGAAGGATGACAAAGGCTGCCGGGTTGCACCGCTCTGCGATGATGCCCATGCCGCCCCCCAGCTTGCCCTCAAGGTCGTAGAAAATGCCGGACAGGAAAAAGAGCAGGCGCAGGGCAATGGGCACAATGTTGGCCAAATCGTCGAAAAACACGCCGAAGTGGAGCAGGATGCAGGACCCGCCGAAGGAGACCAGGCCGATCAGCAGCAGATAGGGGACACACCAGAACATGAGGGGCGAAACGGGCACCCGGTAAAGAACGAGAGACAGCACCACCAGTCCGAAGGAGACCAGCATCTTAAACCCATTGACCAGCAGGGAGGACATGACAAAGGCAAATTTTGGAACGTAGGTCTTGGAGATGATCGGCTCGTAGCGTTTGATCAGCCGAACGCTGCTGTTGATGTTGGCGTTAAAGAAATTCCAGACTGTCAGACCCACAAAGAGGAAAGAGGCCAGATATTCCTTCTGATTGCCAAAAATGGTGATCTGTACAAAGGCATAGACCAACATGAACATCACCGGATTGAGGATCAGCCAGCCCCAGTTGAGGAAGGAATCGGCCACTTCCTGCTTCAGGGTGCTCTTGGCGGAATATAAGATGTACCGGTAATAGTGCTGCATATCTGAGAGAAAGCGTTTCATACACAGGCTCCTAAGCGGCTTGGGGCCGCAAACAGTTGAAATAATGGTATGATACATTTTAACAGTGAATCCAAGACCTGTCAACATCAGCCCCTTTTCCCCCGGAGAAAGCAGAAAGTTCTCGTTGCATTTTTATCGTCGTATGCTATAATGGTACCATCTGGCAAAATGTATTTTTTGAAAGAAATTATGAAAAGAAAGGCGGTGAGACGATGTCTCTGGAAGCAGTCAAACAAGTGACTGAGGCCGAAGAGCTGGGACGGCAGAAAAAGGCCCAGGCTCAGCAGGACGCCCGTCGCTTGGTCGCCGAGGCGGAGAAGGCCGGTCAGCAGCTGGTGCTGGACGCCAGGAAGCAGGCCCAGGCAAAGGCAGCCCAGCTGCTCGCTGCGGCGGAAACCGCTGCCGCTGACGACACAGCGCAGATACATACCCAGGCGCTGGCCGACGCAGACCGGCTTCGCAGCCAGGCGGAAGGACGGCTTGAAGAAGCAGCGTCACTGATTGTCAGAAAGGTGGTGGATGCCTGATGGCGATCGTCCCGATGAAGCATCTCCGGCTGATCGCAGTATCAGAGGAGCAGGACGCTCTGCTGGACGAGCTCCAGCAGGTGGGCTGCGTTCAGATATCCACCCCCGAAGTTAGTGAGGGCGACCCGGACTGGGCCGGACTCCTGAGCCGTAAGAGCAGCACGCTGGGCGAGGTGTCAGCGGAGCTTGCCTCCCTGCAAAACGCACTGTCGGCGCTGAACAAGTATGACCCTGTGAAAGAGGGCATGCTTGCACCCCGGCCCACTGCCACTATGGAGGCCCTCTATTCCGAGGAGACCACGGCTGACGCCCTTCAGGCGGCAGAGAAGATTGGAAATGCCCTCTCTGAGATCAGCAGCTCTGCCGCTGAGGAGGGCAAGCTCCAAACTCTGCGCTCGGGCTATCTCCCGTGGAAGGATCTGGACCTCCCTCTGGAGACCACCGGCACCCGGTACACCGAGTTGATCCTGGGCGTCATCCCCTCCTCCGCTCCCCTGGACCCCATCCATCTGGAGCTGCAGGAAAAGGCGCCGCTGAGTGAACTGGTGTCTGTCAGTGCCGAAAAGGGTCAGCAGTATGTGATGCTGCTGTGTCACAAGGAGGAGTTCTCCGCAGCTATGGATGTGCTGAAAAGCAGAGCCTTCTCCCAGGTTCGCTTTAAGGGCGTCACCGGCACGGCGGCTGAAAATCTCCGTGGGGTGGACAAAAAGCTGGACGAGGCCCGAAACCGCAAAGCGGATGCCGAGGCCGCCATCACCGCTCTGGGCGATAAGCGGTTCGCCATTAAGCTGACCATCGACCGGCTCACCCAGGACGCTCAGCGGGAAGGTGACCGGGAACGGCTCGTGTGCACTGACCGGACCTTCTTCCTGGAGGGCTGGTACAGCGCCCCGGATGAGCAGGCGCTGACCCGGGTGCTGGAACAGCACACCTGCGCCTGGGAGTCCGAGGACCCCGCCGAGGAGGAATATTCCAAGGTTCCGGTAAAGCTGAAAAACAGCAAGCTGGTCGCTCCCTTGAATATGGTCACTGAGATGTACTCTCTCCCCGCTTACGGCTCCCTGGACCCCAACCCCCTGATGGCTCCCTTCTTTGTGCTGTTTTACGGCATTATGATGGCGGACATGGGTTACGGACTGCTGATGATCCTCATGTGGTACCTGATCTGCAAGGTCAAAAAGGCCAAAGGCACCATGGGCAATCTGGGCGGTCTGCTGGGTCTGTGCGGCGTCAGCACGTTTATCATGGGCGCACTGACCGGCGGTTTCTTCGGAGACTTCCTGCCTCAGATCGCAAAGCTCATTGACCCCAATACCACCTTCACCGAGTTGCCTCACCTGTTCACAGCCCAGGAGGACACCATTATGATCCTGATCGGGTCTCTGATCCTGGGCTTCGTCCAATGCGTCACCGGCATGGCCATCAATGCGTATAAGAAGTTCCGGGACGGCGATCCGCTGTCCGCTGTTTTCGGCGAGATTGCGTGGTGGGTGCTGTACGCCTGCGTGGCCGGATTTCTTCTGGCCGGGAAGACAGTGGGCCTGATCCTGCTGGCCATCGGACTGGTCATGCTGCTGGCCGGCCAGATCAGAGCCAACAATGGCAACGTCATCGGCGCTCTGGGCGGACTGTTCGGAGATCTGTATAACGGTGTTTCCGGCATTTTCTCCGATGTGCTCTCCTACTCCCGGCTCATGGCCCTCATGCTCTCCGGCGCCATTATCGCAAGCGTGTTCAATACGCTGGGCGCCGTGCCGGGGAACGTGGTGGTGTTCATTATCATCTCCATGTTTGGCAATATTTTGAACTTTGCCCTGAATATTCTGGGCTGCTATGTCCATGACCTTCGTTTGCAGGTTCTGGAGTTTTTCAGCAAATTCTATGTGGACGGCGGCAAGCCCTTCCGTCCTCTCTCCATCAACACCAAATACGTCGATATTATTAAGGAGGAAAATTGATTATGGAATTCTTTAACATGTTTGGCGGTCTCGCCCTTGCTTTCCTTGGCGCAGGTCTGGCTGTCGGCCTGTGCTGCGTCGGCTCCGCCCGGGGCACCGGCATGGTCGGTGAGGCCGCTACCGGCGTCCTGTCCGTCACCCCCGAGCGTCTGTCCTCTTGCCTGGTGCTTCAGGTGCTGCCCGGCACCCAGGGTCTGTACGGCCTGGTCGTCTGGTTCTTTGCCCTGTTCCAGATGGGCGCTTTCTCCGGCGGCATTCAGAACGTCACCCTGACCGGCGGCTTCTCTGTGTTCATCGCATGCCTGCCCATCATGCTGGGCGGCTATCTGTCCGCCATCTATCAGGGCCGTGTCGCTACCTCCGCCATCAACATCGTGGCAAAGAAGCCTGACGACTGGTCCAAGGGCGTCATCCTCTGCGTCATCGTGGAGTTCTACGCTATCCTGTCCCTGCTGGCTTCCATTCTGATGCTGATGAACGTCAACGTCGCTGCCTGACCGTTCCACTGATGCCCGCAACAGCGGGCGAGCGGACTCAATTTATGTGGAAAGGCGGTAACAACGCATGAACGGAATTGAAAAGATCACCCAGCGCATTGCCGCAGACGCTCAGCAGGAGGCGGATGCCATTCTGGCCCAGGCTCAGGCGGAGGCCAATGCAGTCACTGCCCGTTATCAGTCCCAGGCACAGCAGCAGACAGACGACATTCTCGCCAAGGGAAAGATCCAGGCTGAGGAGCGCCGCAGCCGGTTGGTGAGCGCCGCCGAGATGGAGCGCCGCCATGAGCTGCTGAGTGTCAAGCAGGAGGTGCTGGACAAGGCCTTTGCTCTGGCACTGGACAAGCTGCGCAGCCTGCCGGAGGAGGAGTATATCGACCTGCTGGCAAATCTGGCTGTCAAGGCATCCTCTACCGGCTCTGAGCAGATCATTCTCTCCAAGACCGACCGGGCACGCTATGGCGTCAAGGCTGCCACCAAGGCCAACAAGCTGCTGGCCCAGGCGGGCAGGACGGGCAAGCTGACCCTGAGCCAGGAGGCCCGGGACTTCCAGGGCGGCCTGCTGCTGGCGGACGGCGATGTGGAGGTCAACTGCACCTTTGAAACGCTGGTACGGCTGGCCCGGGGCTCCGTCTCAGGCGATGTGGCAAAAGTGCTGTTCGCATGAGCCGGAGGGACCGACATGAAACGTAAAAGCAAAAAGATCAAGGAAACGGATTATCTCTTCCTCTCGGCCTATCTGCGGGCACTGGAAAACGGCCTGCTGACCGAGGCGAGAATGGACCGCATGCTGGACGCTCCCACGGCGGAGGACGCCGCCAAGATCCTCACCGAGTGCGGCTACGGAGAGCTGAACGTGGTCAACGTGGACACGGTGGATCAGATGCTCTCCCAGGCCAGGGACCGGATCTTTGCCGATCTCACCCCTCTGGCCAAAGACCCCCGCATGCTGGATATTTTTAAGATCAAATACGACTACCACAACGCCAAGACCCTTCTCAAGAGCGAGGCCATGGGAGAAGATCCCGCCCGTCTTCTGGTAGACGCAGGGCGTCTCCCGGGGAAGGAACTGGCAAAGGCGGTGGCAGCGTCGGACTATGAAGGTGTCTCCGAGACCCTGGCCAAGGCCATTGGGGAGGCGAGAGAACTGCTCGGCACCACAAAGGACCCCCAGCAGGCGGACTTTCTGCTGGATCAGGCCTATTTCCGCGAGATGGCCCGGCTGGCAGAGGACTGCCGCTCTGAGTTCATGGGGGGCTATGTCAAGCTGATGGTGGACGCCGCCAACCTCCGCAGCGCCGTGCGTGTGCTGCGCATGGGCAAGGACCGGGACTTCCTGAAAACCGTCCTCTTTGAGGGCGGCAGCATGGATTTGGAGCAGCTGGCCCAGCTGGCGGACGGCAAGGCCGTGCTGGCTGACCTCTATG
The DNA here is from genome assembly GCA_900314485.1 of uncultured Eubacteriales bacterium. Lineage (GTDB taxonomy): Bacteria > Bacillota > Clostridia > Oscillospirales > Oscillospiraceae > Onthomonas. Next base: position 17,154 of record OMVL01000045.1, on the reverse strand, counting down.
CCCACGGACCGCTGGCGGAAGCGGCAGAGCTGGGTCAGGCGGCCGCCCACGGCGGAGCGCTGACCGCCTTTGAGCGGGCCTGTGACAACGCCCTGATGGAGTATATCTCCGCAGCCAAGCAGGTCCCCTTCGGCGAGCAGCCCCTTATCGCCTATCTGGCGGCGAGAGACAGCGAGCAGACTGCCATCCGCATTATCCTGACGGGCCGTCTGGCGGGGCTTCCCACCGACGTGATCCGGGAAAGGCTGCGTGAACCCTATGTATAAGATCGCAGTATTGGGCGACCGGGAGAGCGTTCTGGGTTTCAAGGCTCTGGGACTGGACGTCCATCCCGCCGAGACGGCGGAGGAGGCCAGAAAGACCCTCCACCATCTGGCCCGGGACGGCGAGACTGCCATTATCTATCTGACAGAGCAGTTCGCCGCTGAAATTCAGGACGAGGTGGCGAAATACAAGGACAGTGTTATGCCCGCCATCATCCTCATTCCCGGCAAGGCCGGCGCTCTGGGCATCGGAATGCAGAATATTACCGATTCCGTAGAGCGCGCGGTCGGCGCCGACATTTTATAACACTGTTGTCCAGAAACTGCAGAATGTATCATTCCATGCCGTAGGGGTGCGGCTTGCCACACCCCTGTCAATGCACAGTCACCAGGGCGTGGCAAGCTGCGCCCCTACAGGCAAATGTATGACCTATCAGCAGTGATTTAAGTGGGCAACCTCATTCAATCATATGTGGAAAGGAAGAAACCCTATGGGCAAAATCGTCAAGGTGTCCGGCCCGCTGGTGGTTGCCACCGGCATGCAGGACGCCAATATGTCCGACGTGGTCCGAGTCGGTGAGCAGCGGCTGATCGGCGAGATCCTGAACATGAACGGCGACGCCGCCTCCATTCAGGTCTACGAGGAGACCTCCGGCATCGGTCCCGGCGCGGAGGTCGTCACCACCGGCGCTCAGCTCTCGGTGGAGCTGGGACCCGGCCTGCTGGAGAATATCTACGACGGCATTCAGCGCCCTCTGGAGGGCATTATGAACATCTGCGGCTCCAACATCAGCCGTGGTATCGAGGTCCCCGCTCTGGACCGGGACAAGGTCTGGGACTTTACCGCCACCGCAAAGGTAGGCGACAAAGTGGTGGGCGGCGACTTTTTGGGCGACGTGCAGGAGACGCCCTCCGTCAACCACCACATTATGGTCCCCGTCAAGAGCAAGGGCACCATCAAGTCCATCCGATCCGGCTCCTTCAAGGTGACGGACACCATCGCCGTTTTGGAGCATGAGGACGGGACGACGGAAGAACTGACCATGATGCAGAAGTGGCCCGTCCGGATCGGCCGGCCCTACAGCAAGAAGTTCCCGCCCAACCGGCCGCTTCAGTCCGGGCAGCGGATCATCGACACCATGTTCCCTGTGGCAAAGGGCGGCACAGCGGCAGTCCCCGGCCCCTTCGGCTCCGGTAAGACGGTGGTGCAGCACGCACTGGCCAAGTGGGCGGACGTGGACATCGTGGTCTACATCGGCTGCGGCGAGCGCGGCAACGAGATGACCGACGTGCTGCGGGAGTTTCCTGAGCTGATCGACCCCCGCACCGGCGAGACGCTGATGAAGCGTACCGTCCTGATTGCCAACACCTCGGATATGCCCGTGGCCGCCCGTGAGGCATCTGTCTACACCGGCATCACCATCGCTGAGTACTTCCGTGACATGGGCTATGACGTGGCCGTCATCGCAGACTCCACCTCCCGCTGGGCCGAGGCCCTGCGTGAGATGTCCGGCCGTATGGAGGAGATGCCCGGCGAGGAGGGCTATCCCGCCTATTTGGCCTCCCGCCTGGCCCAGTTCTACGAGCGGGCAGGCATCGTCCAGTGCATCGGCTCTGACACAGAGCGCAAGGGCAGCCTGACCGCCGTGGGCGCCGTCTCCCCTCCGGGCGGAGACCTGTCCGAGCCTGTTTCTCAGGGTACCATGCGCATCGTCAAGGTGTTCTGGTCTCTGGACTCCTCTCTGGCCTATCGCCGTCACTTCCCCGCCATTAACTGGCTGAATTCCTACACTCTGTATGAGGACGCCCTCCGCCCCTGGTACGACGAGAATCTGGGCCCCGACTTTGCCAAGAACCGGACGAAGGCCATGGCTCTTCTCCAGGAGGAGGCCAGCCTGAACGAGATCGTCCAGCTGGTGGGCAAGGACTCCCTCTCTCCCAACGACCAGCTGACGCTGGAGACCGCCCGCATGATCCGGGAGGACTTCCTCCAGCAGAACGCCTTTGTGGACATTGACTGGTTCTCCGACTACCGCCGTCAGTTTTTGATGCTGGGTCTGATCCTGGACTATGACAAGCTGTGCCGTGCCGCCCTGCAAAAGGGCGCTGATCTGAACGCCCTGTTCTCCATCGACGCCCGGAACGGCATCGGCCGTGCCAAGAGCGTGCCGGTGGATGAGTACGAGAACGCCTATGCCCGGATCGGCCGTGATATGGCCGAGCAGATCGAGGCCATTGCCGCCAGAGGGGAGGAAGAGGGATGATCAAGGAATACAAGACAATTGAATCCATCAACGGCCCCCTGATGGTGGTGCGCCGTGTCAGCGGCGTCACCTATGACGAGCTGGTGGAGATCGAGCTCTCTGACGGCTCTCTCCGCCGGGGCAAGGTGCTGGAGGTCAACGGCGACAGCGCCGTCGTCCAGCTGTACGAGGCCGCCGCCGGCATCAATCTGGCAGAGTCCAAGGTGCGCTTTCTGGGCCATCCTCTGGAGCTGGCCGTGTCTGAGGACATGCTGGGCCGTGTGTTCAGCGGCATGGGCGTGCCCATTGACGGCGGCCCCGCCATTCTCCCCGAGGCCCACCGGGACATCAACGGCCTTGCCATGAATCCCGCCGCCCGGGATTACCCTGACGAGTTCATCCAGACGGGTATCTCCACCATTGACGGCCTGAACACCCTGGTGCGTGGTCAGAAGCTGCCCATTTTCTCCGGCTCCGGCCTCCCCCACAACCAGCTGGCCGCTCAGATCGCCCGTCAGGCACGGGTGCTGGACGATGAGAGCAAGTTCGCCGTCGTCTTTGCCGCCATCGGCATTACCTTCGAGGAGTCAGAATATTTCGTGCAGGAGTTTACCCGCACCGGCGCTCTGGATCGCTCTGTCATGTTCATCAACCTGGCAAACGACCCCGCCGCCGAGCGTATCTCCACCCCCCGTATGGCCCTGACCGCCGCCGAGTATCTGGCCTTTGACAAGGGCATGCACGTTCTGGTCATTCTGACCGACATCACCAACTACGCCGAGGCGCTGCGTGAGATCTCCGCCGCCAAGAAAGAGGTCCCCGGCCGCCGCGGCTACCCCGGCTACCTCTACACCGACCTTGCCACCATGTACGAGCGTGCAGGCCGCCACCTGGGTCAGCCCGGCTCCATCACCATGATCCCCATTCTGACCATGCCGGAGGACGACAAGACCCATCCCATCCCCGACCTGACCGGCTATATCACCGAGGGCCAGATCATCCTCTCCCGAGAGCTGTACCGCAAGGGCATCCTGCCTCCCGTGGATGTGCTGCCCTCCCTGTCCCGTCTGAAGGACAAGGGCATCGGCCCCAAAAAGACCCGTGAGGACCATGCCGGCACCATGAACCAGCTCTTCGCCGCCTACGCCACCGGCAAGGAGAATCAGGAGCTGATGGCCATTTTGGGTGAGGCGGCTCTGTCTCCCACTGACTTGAAGTACGCCAAGTTCGCCGACGAATTTGAAAAGCGCTATGTGGCTCAGGGTCAGGACGACAACCGCTCCATCGTGGAGACGCTGGATCTGGGCTGGGATCTGCTAAAGATCCTGCCGGAGAACGAGCTGAAGCGCATTAAGCCTGAGTTCATCGAGAAGTATCTCCACGGCAAGGAACAGTAAGGAGGGATCGATATGCCTTCCGCAAATGTAAACGCCACCCGCATGGAGCTGACGAAGCAGAAGCGCAAGCTTGCCACCTCCACCCGGGGCCACAAGCTGCTGAAAGACAAGCGGGATGAGCTGATGAAGCAGTTTCTGGACATGATCCGGGAAAACCGGGCGCTGCGCAAAAAGGTGGAGGAGGGACTGATGAAAGCGCACGGCTCCTTTACCGTGGCCTCCGCCGTCATGAGCAGCGAGGTGCTGGAGCAGTCCCTTCTGTACCCCAAGCAGAGCGTTGACCTGAGCATGAATTATAAGAATATCATGTCCGTCAACGTGCCCATATATCAGTTCTCCACCCGCAGCGCCGATAACAGCGAGATCTATCCCTACGGCTTCGCCACTACCAGCGGCGAGCTGGACGGGGCGGTGGACGCTCTTTCCTCCGTCTTTGCCGATATGCTCAAGCTGGCCCAGATCGAAAAAGCCTGCCAGCTCATGGCGGAGGAGATCGAAAAGACCCGCCGCCGGGTGAACGCACTGGAGTATGTGGTCATCCCCGACTGCCAGGCCAAAATCAAGTCCATCTCCATGAAGCTGGACGAGAACGAGCGCAATAACACCATCCGACTGATGAAAGTCAAGGACATGATGATGAAGGAGGCTCTGGACACGAAACGCCAGGAGACCGCCCGGGCGCTCAGCCTCTACAAGTGATGCAATCACAAAATTTGCCCCTCTCTGCCGTGAGCAGAGAGGGGCGATTTCCGTTAGAACAGATACAGTGCTGTCAGGGAGATGGCCGCCGCCATGACCCAGATTCGGAAGGACTTCTTCCAGGTCACCAGAGAATACCCGGCGCAGACGCACCCGAAAAAGAGGACGCAGACCAGCCAGCTGGACTGGAAACGCAGTGGGGTAAAGCCGAAGCAGGAAATATACAGCATCAGCTTGGAAAAAGCCACCACTGCCAGAAGCATGCTCTCCGCCAGCAGCAGGAGGGAGAGGACCAGAGCAGGCTTGTCCTCCCGCACGGTGGTGCGGGACAGACGGGCGACCAGCCACAGGAGGGCAAAATTCACCGCCATGACCCGGCACAGCTCGAAAAAGCCCTGCCTTGCGTAGTCCGGGTGAAGGCCCCGAAGAGGTACTGTCCCTGAATGACGAAGAACAGCAGATAGAGCAGGCAGAAGGCTCCCAGCAGCACCGTCCACACCCGGTTGGGCACCTTCCTCAGCCGCTCTAACCAGCGGACCAGGGCGGCCCCTTGCGCCTTAAGCTGCACCCGATTTTCCCGGCCGGTGCCGGCAATCAGGCCGAAGAGCCACGCACCTACCGGCAGACTGAGCACAAAGCGAAACACGTACTTTTCGTCCCACAGCTTCAAATTTTGGAAAAAGCCGGCCAGGCCGGAAAAAATGCCGGCAAAATTGTCGTCCGCCGCCATGAGCAGGCTGACCGCCAGCGCAAACAGCCCGCAGGCGGCGATCAGCGCAACCAGCGTCCATACCAGAGTCTCTGTCTTTGCCCTGCGCCGGGTGCGCCGAAACAGACAGACAAGGGCGTCAAAAACGGTGCGGATGCGGAGAAAAAAGTGCTTGAAGGGGAAGACAATAAACCCGTTCAGCCCGTCCAGGGGTATGAGGTGCCCTGTCTCTCCCCCGGCCAGGCAGCCGCTGCGGCTCATGACCCACCAGACGGCGCAGATGTGGAGAAACCAGATGGACCAGCCGACTCCCCAGACCGCATTGTGGTCCAGGGCGGTGCAGACGGCAATGACGGTCAGGCAGCCCAGCCAGACCCAGCTCTCCCAGCTGCGCCGCCGCTCCCAGTGGATCAGCTCGGTCAGCCCAACCAAAAGGGCGGCAAAAATCACCAGGCCGATGCGAAACTGCTCCCAGGTCAGATCCCAGTTCACAAAGAGGGAAATATAGAGATAGGCGGCAAGATACATGCCAAATGCGGCGGTTTTCTCCCGCCAATCCGTGGAAAAAGGCTTTTTGCGGGGTAAATTGGGCGCAGAAAATGCTCCGGCGGCCCCTTGGACCTCCAGCTTGTTTTCGTCCATAAGAAATGACTCCTTTTTAGTTCTAGTATGATTCGTCGTCCCGGAATTCCAGAATATCTCCCGGCTGACACTGTAATTCATGGCAAATCGCCATCAGGGTGGAAAAGCGGATGGCCTTTGCCTTGTTGTTTTTCAGAATGGATAGGTTGGCCGGCGTAATGCCGATGCGCTCTGCCAGCTCGCCGCCGGAGATCTTGCGCTTGGCCATCATCACGTCCAGACTGACTAAGATTTCCATACGCCGCCCCCTAAACCGTCAGATCCAGCTCTGATTTCATGGAAATGGCCTGCTGAAACACATTTTTGACGATGCGGACAATGAGGGCCATAAAGGCCGCCGCAATGGCCACAAACACAAAGGGCACATAGCACACGCAGCTCACCAGACAGATCAGAGCGACCCAAATGCAGTACCAGCTCACCGAGCGCAGATAGGTCACGTTCTCCTCAATAAATACCTCGCTCTTTTGCAGATTGCCCAGCAGACTCCACAGCCGATACAGCAGCAGCCAGCCAAAGACGCTGCACAGATATACTGTTACCATCAGCCCGATCTCCGTCTGCACCGTCATGCGCCGCAGCCAGCCGAACAGGCCCACCACCCAATAGCAGCCTGCGTCCAGCACCGCCAGCAGGACGGCAAACAAAATTACGCAGATTTTTGAGAGCAGAATGCTCTTATCTCTCGTCCAATTCATTTCCAATAACCTCCCTTGCGAGCTTTAGACTAGCACAGGTATTATCGTTTGTCAAGTTGTTCTTGTTGTTTTTCAATAAAATCCGTGACGCCCATCCGGCACGAACCACACCCGCCCGTCGTCCACCCAGCACAGTCCGCCCAGGGGCAGCGTCCCCGTGGGGGAACAGTGCCCGCACTGCATCCCCGCCACCACCGGGACGGAAAAGCGGCAGAAAAAATCCCGCAAGAGCGTGTCAATGTCATAAGCGGGGCAATAGGGATTCCGGCAGCCTGTAAAGCTCCCCAGCAGCACGGCAGCGGCATGGCAGAAGGTCCCTGCCTCTTCCAGCTGTACCAGCATCCGCTCCACTCTCGGAACGGACTCGTCTACCTCCTCAAAGAACAGCACCCGCCCCGCAGTTTCCGGCATCCATTTTGTGCCCAGCAGGGAGCAGAACACGGTGAGATTTCCTCCCGCCGTCCTGCCCTCGCCCCGGCCGGGACGGAGGGGGCGGAGGGGACTGCCGTCCGGATTGCGGTAGGCAATGACGCCCCCTGTCCGCAGCATGGTCAAAAGGGCCTGCTCCGTCTCCGGGTTGCGGTACCTGCCAAGATCCGAGCAGGCCATAGGCCCGTGCCAGGTGATCAGACCGCTGCACTTGTGCAGGGCAGCGTGAAGGGCGGTGATGTCGCTGTACCCGATAAAGGGCTTGGGGTGCCGGGCGATGGCGGCATAGTCCAGAAAGGGGAGGAGGGCGGCGGCGGTATAGCCTCCTCGGGCGCACCAGATGGCGTCAATTGCGGGATCGGTGAAGGCGGCGTTCAGCTCCTCTGCCCGCTGTCGGGGCGTTCCTGCGGCATAGCCCTTCCGGTTCCGGCCCAGAGACGGTCCAGCCGTCACCGAGCAGCCCAGTTCCTCCAACGCCCGGATGCCCTCGGCCGCTGTCTCCGGGTCTACCGGCGAGGCCGGGGCAGTGAGATATACGCCGGCCCCGGCGGGGAGCAGGGGCGGTCTCATCCCGGCTCTCCCCGGAGATAGGACATGGCAACTGCCGCATGCAGGGCGGCGGCGACGGGGAGGGCACGTTCGGAAACGCGGAACTCGGGGGTGTGATTGGGCCAGCGGGTCTCCCACGTCGGGTCTGAGGTGCCGATCTGCCAGTAGCAGCCCGGGGCGGCGGCGCTGAAGTAGCCGAAGTCGTCGGTCCCCATGGAGGGCGGCCGGTCTGTGAGCACGTTTTCCGCGCCCAGTAGTTGGGCGGCAGCCTGCTGTACCGTCCGGGCGCATGCTTCGTCGTTGCAGACCCCGGGGTAGCTGGGGCGGATGTCCACCTCCGCCCGGACGCCCATGGCGGCGGCCATGGACTGTACCAGATCCGCCACCTCCCGCCGCACTTTCTGCCGCAGGGCGGGGTCCAGGGTGCGGATAATGCCCTTCAGTCTTGCCTCGGTGGGGAGGACGTTTCCTGCGCTGCCGCTGTGGAGGGCGCCGACCGTGATGACTGCCGGCTCTGTGGGGGCGGTCCGGCGGCTGACAATGGTCTGAAGGGCGGTGATGATCTGTGCCGCCGCCACGATGACGTCATCACCCTCCTGCGGCTTGGCCCCGTGGGAACCCCGCCCCCGGAGGGTGATGGTAAAGGGGTCGGAGGCGGCGCAGATCCGCCCGGGCACGGCAGCGGCCTGGCCTACGGGCAGGGCGCTGTCACAGTGAAGGGCAAAGACAGCGTCCACCTCCGGGCGTTCCATACATCCCGCCCCAATCATCCGCTCTGCGCCCCCGTCGCCCTCTTCGTCGGGCTGAAAGAAGCATTTTACGTTGCCCGCCAGTTCCTCCCGGTGGGCGCCAAGCAGCCGGGCCGCCCCCAGCAGGGCGGCGCAGTGAAAGTCGTGGCCGCAGGCGTGCATCACACCCGCCCGCTGAGACGCCCAGGGCAGCTTCGTCTCCTCCGTGATGGGAAGGGCATCCAGCTCCGCCCGGAGGGCCACCGTCCTGCCTCCATCTCTGCCCCGGAGGAGGGCCACCACCCCCGTCTCCGCCGCACGGGAGACCTCCAGTCCCAGGGCGGCAAGACTGCGCTCAATGAGAACGGCGCTCTCCCATTCGTGCCGCCCCAGCTCCGGATTTTGATGGAGGATGCGGTAGACGCTCTCCATCCGGGGGGCGAGAGTCTTTGCCTCCTGGTAAAGCTGCTGTACGGTCGATGTATTTTCCACAGGCAGGCTCCTTTCCGTTTTGTCAAGGGAAGAGAAGAAAATTGCTGTTTTTTCTGCTATTTTGTCTCTTTTGAGAATCCTTTTCCCATAGTATAATATGCACTGACTTTCACATGCGTTTGGAGGGTTATCTGTGCTCCTCATTTTCAGCAAAATGGTTACCATTGCCCTGCTTCTGGCCGTCGGCGTTCTGGCCTATCGGCTGGGCATTGTCTCACGCTCCGGCAGCCGGGAGATCTCTGCCCTCATCGTCAAGATCTGCTGTCCCATTATGATTATCAGCAACGCCCTGGCGGACGAGTCCGTTCTCACCTGGGGGACGCTGGGGACGGCGCTGGCGGTCTGCCTCGGCATCTATCTGGTGCTCATCTGCCTGGGCCATCTGCTGCCCCGGCTGATGGGAGTTCCTGACAGAGAGCGGCCCTCCTATCTTATGCTCTCCCTCTTTGGAAATGTGGGCTTTATCGGCATTCCCGTCAGCCTTTCTGTGCTGGGTCCCGCCTCCGTGCCCTATGTCATCGTGTTCAACGTGATGTATAACGCCTTTTTCTACACCTACGGCTACCGGGTCATCTCAAAAGGGGTTGGCAAGACGATTCCCCTCAAGCTCTCTGCCATGGTGAACGAGGGTACCGTCTCCTGTCTCATCGCCCTTGCCATCTATCTCTTCCGCATCTCGGTGCCGGAGATCGTCGGCCAGACTCTGGGCTATGTGAGCAGCTGCACCACCTTCCTTTCCATGCTGGTGCTGGGCGTCACTCTGGCCACCACGCCGCTGAAAACCGTGCTGGCCAATCCCCGTATTTATCTCTTCTCTCTGGTGCGGATCCTGGCTCTGCCCATCCTGCTGGCTCTGGTGCTGGGCTTCTTTTTCCACGATCCCATGATGGTCTCTGCTCTGGTGCTCATGTCTGCCATGCCCGCCGGCAATATGGCTGTTATGCTGGCAAGTCAGCACGGAATGGATACCGATACCCTCACCAGCGGCATCATTACCTCTACGCTGCTGTGCCTGCTGACCATACCGCTGGTGGCTCATTTCTTCCCTCAGTGATACCCCGTGAAACTGCCGCCCCGCAGGGAATTTCCCTGCGGGGCTTTGTTTTAAAAACACGGTTGCCGAAAGTTCTCTTTTTGTATATAATATGATTTGTATTACTTTAAACTAAGGAGGCTCGCTCCATGGGCTGGGCCATCTATTATCACATTCAAAACGGAGAGGCCGCCATCCTCCGCTGCGTGGGGGATGATGCGCCCCTCGTTCTGCCGGAGACCATCGAGGGCTGTCCCGTCACCGCCATCGGCCCGGACTGCTTCGGTGCCGGCGGAACGGAGACGGAGGACCGCCTGATCCCCGCCGAACCTGACGGACTGCCCCCGGTGTCCCGGGCGGAGGGCGCCCTCTGCCGCATCGCTCTGCCGGAGACGATTCGCTCCATCGGAGACCGGGCCTTTGCCCGGTGCCGCAAGCTGCAAAGGCTGACCCTGCCCGCCAGGTTGGAGACGCTGGGCGTGCGTGCCTTTGACCAGTGCGGCAGTCTGGAGCACATTGAGCTGCCGGACGGCGTCACCCAACTGCCGGATTATGCCTTTTCCCAGTGCCGGAAGCTGGAGCGGGTGGCGCTGTCTCCCCGCACGACCGCACTGGGACACCACGCCTTTTATCACTGCGTTGCCCTGAAAAGTCTGGACATTCCGGACGGCGTCACCTTTGTGGGCGGCGGGCTGTTTCTGAACTGCAAGTCCCTCTCCCGGCTGGCCCTGCCTTTGGGTGTGAATCTCAGCGTCCTGGTCTCCGATCTCACCAACGATTTGGACCTGACGGTGCGCTATCCCGACGGTGCGGCCCGATTTTTCCTCCCCGGCTTTTCCTACGAGTATGAGGACATCAACGCCCCCCGCATGTGGCGGACGATTACCTATGGCTCGGGCCAGTTGTACCGGGAGTGCTTTTCCAGCCGGGACGTGGACTTTGACCTGTACGAGAGCTACTTTGATCTGGCCCTGAAGCAGGACGATGTGAAGGATACCGTCCGCATCGCCTGGTATCGGCTTCGCTGGCCCTACGGGCGAAACAGGGGCAGAGGGCTTTACCTGGCCCATGTGACAGAGCACTGCGACGTGCTGCTCCGCCTTTTGATGGAAGAGGAGGATCTGGAAGGGCTGGAGGCCATGCTCGCCATGCTGCACCTCACTTCGCAACAGCTGGACCGGCTCTCCGCTCTGGCGAACCGGGCGGGTAAGGTTCGCTTTGTGAGCGCCCTACTCAACGCCCGTATGGGCCTTGGGGGCGGAGCGGACAAGGAATTTGACCTTTGAGGAGGTTTTATTGATGTATCTGAGATCTGTCGTGGTGGGAGATATTGCCACCAACTGCTACCTGCTGGGAGATGAGGAGACCAGGGAGGCCGCCGTCATCGACCCCGGCGATCAGGGGGAGGAGGTCTACCGCCTGCTGACCGGAGAGGGCTATACTCCGGTGATGATCCTCTTGACCCACGGACATTTTGACCATGTGGGGGGCGTGCGGGGCTTTCTGGCAAAGTCCGGCTCCATCCCTGTCTACATGAGCGGAAAGGACTATCCTTACAGCCCCACCAACTTCCATGTGGACACCCACGGGGCCGGGCTGGGCGAGCTGGAGCAGGCCCGCTTTCTCTCCGAGGGAGACGCCCTTCATCTGGGCAATCTCACCATCTCCGTGCTGGAGACTCCCGGCCACACCGGAGGCGGCCTGACCTTCCGGGTGGAGGACGTACTCTTTACCGGCGACACACTCTTTGCCGGCTCCTGCGGACGGACGGATTTTGTCAACAGCGATACCGGGGCTATGATGGCCTCCCTGAAACGGCTGGCAGAGCTGGAGGGAGACTTCACCGTCTGCCCCGGCCACGGCGGCTGCTCCACCATGGAGCGGGAGCGGCGGCAGAATCCCTATCTCCGGGCGGCGCTGACGGAATAAAAAAGCCCCGCCGGAGGAAGGCTCCGACGGGACGGGTCTCTCCTGCTTATGCCTCTTGCCTGCACTTAAGGTTGAGCAGGATAATGGCTCCCAGAATGAGGGCAATGCCGATGAGCTTTAGAAGGTCGTGGCTCTCGTGAAAGACGGTCATGCCGATGACTGCCCCCACCAGCGGCTCGACGGCCACCAGAATGGCCGCCCGGCCGGACTCCATCCGCTCCAGGCCCCAGGTATAGCAGAAATAGGGCAGGACGGTGCAGACAATACCCACGCCGATGCCCCACAAGATGAGGGCAGGCTGAGCCGTCATAGTCTGTGCCAGATGGAGGGGCTGCCCTAACGGAAGGGACCCCAATAGGCCGAAGAGGAAGGTGTAGGCCGTCACCGTCATGGTATCGTATTTTTCCAGCGCAAAGCGGCCGAAGATGGTATAGAGGGCGTAAAACAGCCCGGAGCCGAGGCCGGTGAGCAGCACCGTGGGCGGGATGGAGTAGCTTCCCCCGATCAGTCCCGCCACCAGCACACAGCCGGCGAAGGTCATACCGAGAGCCAGCACTTTGCGCCCGGTGATTTTCTCCTGAAAAATGACTGCCGACAGCAGCATGACGAAGATGGGAGAAGTGTAGAGCAGCACCACCGCCACAGAGGCCTGACTGTTCACAATGGTACTGAAATAAAAGACGTTAAAGAGCACCACACTGACAATGCCCGTTCCAAGGAACATCCATAGGTCTTTCGGGCGTATCTTCAGCTTCTCCGGAGACCGGAGGGCTACCACGGCGGTAAAGGACACCGCCGCCACGATCATACGCACCAGCGAGATCTCAAGGGAGCTCAGTCCGGCGGCGGACAGGGCCTTGACAAAGATGCTGATGGTGCCCCAGAAGACGCCTGCCAGAAGGACAGACGCCGTTGCGTTTCGATTCATGCGGAATTCTCCCTCTTTCTTACATTCTGCATTATCATACCAAATTTTTTTCAATTTGCAAGGACATTCACCATGAAACTTTATCTACAAGGACATGACTATCAATATGCCGTAGAGCAGATCATGCTGGTCCTCTTTCCTGAGGAGCGGCCGGAGTATGCCGAGACTCCCTTTGAGGGGGAGGAAAACGCCTGCCGCTCGGTGCTGACGATGGGAAACGGAACCGCATCCGCCGAGACCTCCATCCGCCATGGGGGAAGGACCGTCTGCGCTGCCGCCCAAATTCCCGCGCCGGATGCCGCCGATCCTCTCGTCTATGACCGGCTTTTGCAGCGCATTCTCAAGCAGTCCTTTTACAAGGCTGCCGTCCAGCTGCTGCCCAAGCGGCCGGACTGGGGCGCACTCACCGGTATTCGCCCGGCCAAGCTGGCCTCCAGGGCGCTGGAGGAGGGATTGAGCGAGGAGGAGGCCAGAGAGCGGTTTTTGAACGAATACTTTGTCTCCCCTCAGCGGACAGATTTGGCGCTGGAGGCGGCCAAGGCCGGACTGGAGATCAAGCGGTCCCTCAGGCCCGAGGAGCTGAGCCTTTACATCGGCATCCCCTTCTGCCCCACCCGGTGCGCCTACTGCTCCTTTGTCTCCGCTGATGTGCAGCGGGCGCTGAAGCTGGTGGAGCCGTTTTTGGACGCCCTGGACCGGGAGATCGACGCTGTGGCCGCGCTGCTTCCCAAGGCGGGGGCGGCGATCCGCTCCATCTACATCGGCGGCGGCACACCCACCACCCTGACTGCCCCCCAGATGGAACGGCTGCTGACCCATATCCGCTCTGCTTTTGACCTCTCCCGGCTCTCGGAGTTCACCGTAGAGGCGGGCAGGCCGGACACCATTACGGCGGATAAGATGGAGGTGCTGCGCCGTTACGGCGTGGACAGGGTCTCTGTCAATCCCCAGTCCATGGAGGATGAGGTGCTCTGCGCCATGGGTCGTGCCCATACAGCCGAGGACATCAAAACCGCCTATCGCATCGTCCGGGATTCGCGGCTCCCCGCCGTCAATATGGACCTGATCGCCGGCCTGCCCAGGGACACAGTTGAGGGCTTCCGCTATACGCTGGATGCAGTGCTGGCCATGGACCCGGAGAACATTACCGTCCACACCCTGGCCCTGAAAAAGGGCTCCCGGCTGATGATGGAGCGGCAGGGACTGCCCTCCGGGGAGGAGACTGCCCGGATGCTGGACTACGCCTGGGAGACTCTGGACCGGGGGGGCTACCGGCCATACTACCTCTACCGGCAGAAGTATATGTCCGGAGCGCTGGAGAACATTGGCTGGTGCAAGCCGGGCTTTGAGGGACTGTACAACGTCTGCATTATGGAGGAGCTGCACTCCATTGTGGCCCTGGGAGCGGGAGGCTCGACCAAGCTTACTGACCCCGACACGGGCAAAATCGTCCGCATCACCAACCCCAAATACCCATATGAATATATTGGCCGCATTGAGGCCATTTGCCGGGAAAAGGAGGACATTGTCCCCTTCTACCGGGCATTGTTAAGCAAGTGACACGCCGAAGGAGGTATAAACCATGGCTTATCTGCTCAGTGACATCAACCGCCGGGCCATCAGTGACCCCTTAGCTTTCGTTCGTGAGAGCGACCGTTCCTATCAGCGGCATATTGCCCAGGCTGCGGAGCAGATCCTGGCCAACCGCAGCCGAAGCCCGATTGTGCTGCTCTCCGGCCCCTCCGGCTCCGGAAAGACCACCACCGCCCTCAAAATCGAGCGGGAGCTGGAGCGGCAGGGCATCAAGACCCGCGCCATCGCTCTGGACAATTACTTCATCACTCCCGACCTGGAAAACGGCCCCAAGACCCCGGAGGGGACCTATGACTACGAGTCTCCCCTGTGTCTGGATATGACGCTGTTGGATGAACACTTTTCCGCGCTGGAGCGGGGCGAGGAGATTCAGATACCGGAGTATGACTTTGTTCACCGCCGCCGCTCCTCCGACCGGTTTACCCCTCTCCGTTTGGGGAAGGACGAGATCGCCGTCTTTGAGGGCATCCACGCTCTGAATGACGATCTGGCAGGGAAGCACTCGGACGCCTTTAAGGTCTATATCTCCGCCCGTTCCAACGTGCTGCGGCTGAGCCGGGTGGTGTTTAAGGGGACCTGGATGCGCCTGACCCGCCGGGCGGTCCGGGACTATAACTTCCGGGGCAACCCGGTGGAGGACACCCTCGCCATGTGGGACAACGTCCGCCGGGGGGAGAAGCTGTATATCTCCCCCTACAAGCATCGGGCGGACCTGATTTTCGACTCCTCGCTCCCCTATGAGGTGAACGTCATGCGGCAGTACGCCGAGCCCCTGTTCCAGGCCATTCCGGCAGAGAACGTCCGCCGGCGGGAGATTTTGGAGATGATCTGGGCCTTTGAGCGCTTTGTCCCCATTGACGGGGATCTGGTGGCAGAGGACGCTCTGATCCGGGAGTTTATCGGCGGCGGATCCTTTGACCGGCACTGACCCGCACCAGAGGACTGCTGTGGCAACGAAAGGCAATCCCGTTCTGAAAAAGACGGCGCTTTACCTTTTCTAAATTTGTGCTATACTATCAGCAGATTTTTTCACTCAAAGGAGTAATTCCCATGGCAGAATCCTGTACACATGATTGTTCCACCTGCGGCTCTAACTGCCCCTCCCGTACCCAGCCCCAGGATCTGAAGGCCCCGGCCAATGCCGCCTCTCACATCAAGCACGTCATTGGCGTGGTCAGCGGCAAGGGCGGCGTGGGCAAGAGCATGGTCACCACCTCTCTCGCCGTTGCCATGAACCGCCTGGGCCGGAAGGTGGGCATTTTGGATGCCGACATCACCGGCCCCTCCATTCCAAGGGCATTTGGACTGAAAGGCCCGGTGGTGGCGGACGACAACGGTATGCTGCCGCCCCAGTCCGCCGGCGGCATTAAGGTCATGTCCCTCAACCTGCTGACCAAGGACGAGACCGACCCGGTCGTCTGGCGGGGCTCTATGATCGCCGGCTGCGTCAAGCAGTTCTGGACCGACACCTATTGGGGGGATATTGACTACCTGTTTGTGGATATGCCTCCCGGAACCGGCGATGTGCCTTTGACGGTGTTCCAGTCCCTCCCGGTGGACGGCATTGTGGTAGTCACCTCTCCGCAGGATCTGGTCTCCATGATCGTGACCAAGGCCCTGCGGATGGCCCAGCTGATGAAGATTCCCGTCCTCGGCCTGGTGGAGAATTTTAGCTTTTTCCAGTGCCCTGACTGCGGCAAAAAGCACCACATCTTCGGTGAGAGCAAGATTGCCCAGGTGGCCGCAGAGAACAAGGTCATTGTCCTGGCCCAGCTCCCCATTGATCCCGCCCTGGCTGCCGCCTGTGATGCCGGGGAGATGGAGCATGCGGAGAACTACCTCATGGGCGCCGCCGTCTATATTGACGGGCAGATGCCTGAATAACAAGAAATCCGGCAGAGGAATGCTCCCTGCCGGATTTCTCCGGAAGAGAGGGACCGTATGCACGAAAATCATGAAAAACTGGATCGCATCGGCCGGGCTATTCTGTCCTCCGCCCGGAATGAGATCTACATCCATATGCGTTTTCTGGACATTGCCCTCTCCGGTCTGGACTACGCCATGAATCTGAATACGCCCACTGTGGGGACGGACGGATTTTCCATTCAGTTCAATCCACGGCACCTGATTGAGCTGTATCAGCAGGATCTGGTGCTCCTCAATCGGGTCTATCTCCACATGCTGCTCCACTGTCTCCTCCGCCACCCTCTCCACCGGGCGGGCCGGGAGGAGGAGCGATGGGATCTGGCCTGCGACATTGCGGTGGAGTCCATTTTGGACTCCATGGAAAGCCCCTGTGTCCGGCTGCTCCAGTCCAACCTACGGGAGGACACCTATGCCGACCTGAAAGCCGCCATGCCCGTCCAGAAGCCGGACTACGACGCTCAGTTTGCCCTCATCCGGGAATTTCGCCGGGACGACCACCGGTTCTGGCCCGCCGATCGGCAAGACGAACAGAGTCAGCCGGACAGCCAGCCCTCTGACAACGAGGGCGGCGGCAATGCAGACGACCGGCGTCAGGAGCTGGAACAGAAGTGGCAGCATCTCAGCGAGAAGACCCAGACGAATTTAGAGACCTTCTTTTCAGACCACGGCGATCAGGCGGGGGATATGCTGCAGACCCTCACCATTGAAAACCGGGAGCGATACGACTACCGCCGCTTTCTCCGCCGTTTTGTCACCCTGCGGGAGGAGATGCGGGTGGATACGGACAGCTTTGACTACGCCTACTACGCTCTGGGGTTAGAGCTCTACGGCGATATTCCCCTGATTGAGCCCCTGGAATACCGGGAGAGCCGAAAGATACGGGACTTTGTCATTGT
>OMVL01000042.1 GCA_900314485.1 uncultured Eubacteriales bacterium | reverse complement strand
GGCGGGGCAGGAGATTTTGAATCAGCTCCGGCTGACTGAGGTGAATACCCTGACGCCCATCGAGGCCATGAATCTGCTGTTTGAGTGGAAGAGGATGCTTTAAATACGGGAAAAGTCTTTTGACGGCGGGCCTTGCATGGAGGATCATATGAAGACATATGAAAGCAATTTGCTGGAAGGTTATGAGAAGCGGAAAACGATTTGTTTTTCCGACAAGGCGAGAGATACTAATATTGAAAAGATCGGTATCCTTGCTCCGAGCGTCATATTCCTTATCAGTGGTTTTCTGTTGACGAAAATGACTGCTGTGCAATATTTAACCGTTGTTTTGCTGATTCCGTTCATACCTGCTTACATTATCTTGCACGAGGCAATTCACGGCGCCGTATATCAGCTCCTTACAGGACAGAAGTTCCAAATCGGACGAGGCAAACAGGGATTTTACTGTATCTTGCCTCAAATATATGTTTATTCTCGAACGCAGATGCTTTGTGCGGCAGCGCCTTTGGTCGTGCTTACGCTGCTGCTGGTGTCGTTAAATGTCGCTGTTATCATCAATGGAAGCGGTCTGTTTCTGCTCCTGTCTTTGCTGTTAGCGTTTCACTTTTTTGCGTGTCGGGGTGACATATATCTTATAAAAGAGCTTTATTCGATGAAAGATGATCGGCTATTGATTTGTGAAGATGAAGACGGAAATAATATTGTGTTTGGTTCTCATATCAAGTGACAAATTTGGATGAGGCCCACCACCGCCCAATTACCATTAGATAGGAGCACACCATGCCAAAAATCCAACAACTATCCCCCCACGTGGCCGACCTGATCGCTGCCGGCGAGGTGGTGGAGCGCCCCGCATCCGTGGTCAAGGAGCTGGTGGAAAACGCCATTGACGCCGGCTCCACCGCCCTCACCGTGGAGATCATGGCGGGCGGTATGCACTACATCCGGGTGACGGACAACGGCTGCGTACGATCTGGAGGCCATCGGCACCCTGGGCTTCCGGGGCGAGGCCCTGGCAGCCATCTCCGCCGTCAGCCGGGTGGAGCTGATGACCCGCACGCCCGGGGCTGTGTTCGGCACCTCCCTCCAAATGGAGGGCGGCGTTTTGCAGAATCAGGAGGAGGCGGGCTGTCCGGAGGGCACCACCATCATCATCCGGGACCTCTTCTTCAACACCCCCGCCCGGCTGAAATTTATGAAGCGGGACTCCGCTGAGGGTGCTGCCGTCTTTACTGTCATTCAGCACGAGGCCATGGCCCATCCGGAGATCTCCTTCCGTTTCATCCGGGAGGGCAAGGAGGAGCTGCTCACCCCTGGGGACGGAAAACTCTCTTCCGCCCTCTACGCCGTTTTGGGCCGGGAGTCCGCCATGGGCTTTTTGGAGTGCCCCGGCTACGGGGACGACATCAAGGTGGAGGGCTACCTCTCCCGCCCCGCCTGCTGCCGGGGAACGAGGGCGTATCAGTTTTTCTTCGTAAACGGGCGGTATGTGAAGAGCCGCACCATGACGGCTGCCTTGGAGCAGGCCTATCAGAATACGAAGATGGTGGGCAAATTTCCCGGCTGCGTCCTCAAGCTGACGACAAAACTGAACGCTGTGGACGTGAACGTCCACCCGGCAAAGACGGAGGTCAAGTTCACCAACGACAAGCAGCTCTTTGAGGCCATTTACTACGCCGCAAAATCGGTTTTAGAGCGGGAGACCGGCCATGTACAGGCGGTGCTGCCCAATCAGCCGCCGAAAAATCAGCGGCAGGACACGGTGACCCCCAACCAGACCTTCTTCAAGAGCATGACTACTGAGGAGTATCGGAAGTCGGATGCCCCCGTCCTCCGCTCCACGGCCCAGGTTTCCTACAATTCTGCCGTCACCCCCTGGCAGGCGGCCACCAGCCGCAACGCCGCCCAGCTTTTGGAGCGCCAGCGCCAGCGGGAGGAGGAGCGCCGAGCCCTGAAGCAGAAGCAGGACCGGGAGGTTCAGGTGGTCATGGAGGCGCTGAACCTGCAACAAAGCGGCAAAGTCACTCCCGCACTCCAGGAGGAGAAGCCGCTTCCGGAGGAGCTGCGCTGGGCGGCGGAGCCGGTGAAAGCCGCTGCGCCTGTCTCTCAAGACCCTGAAACGGTGCCGAAGCGGACGGAGGAGGCGCCTGCCCTTGAACTGACCACCGCCGAGGAGAGTCCCGTCACCCCGGAGACCCCCACCTGGCGCCTGGCGGGGGAGGTGCTGAACACCTACCTCATCGTAGAGCAGGGGGATACCATCACCCTCATTGACAAGCACGCTGCCCACGAGCGGATGAACTTTGATAAGATGAAGGCAAGGGACTATGCTCCTATGAGCCAGATCCTGCTTTCACCCGTGGTAGTCAAGCTGGATCCGGCAGAGAGCGAGGTGCTGCTCCGTCATCTGGACATCCTCTCCTCTTTCGGGTTTGACGCCGAGGATTTCGGCGGCGGAGACATTTTGGTTCGGGAGGTGCCGGATTACATCGAGGGGGCGGAGGCGGACCGTGTTCTGGCGGAGTTGGCGGGTCAGCTCCTTGCTACGGGGACTTTCGACCCTGCCGCCGCCCGTGACGAACTCCTCCACACGATGGCATGTAAGGCCGCCATCAAGGGCGGCTGGAAAAACGGGACAGAGGAGCTGGAGGTGGTGGCCCAGGCCGTCATGTCCGGCCAGGTGCGCTACTGCCCTCACGGCCGCCCGGTGGCCATTGAAATGACCCGGAACCAGCTGGAAAAGCAGTTTAAGCGGGCATAAGCCATTTTTAACAAAAAAGTCATTGTTTTGACAGGGGAAATCGGGTACACTGGTACTACAAGATTTCGGAGGTCTACCCATGAAGCACGAAAATAAATCCAATCTGCTCATTCTCTTTGCCGGCTTTGCGGCGGTCATCGGCGCTGTAATCGCAGTATTTCACTGGCTGGACAAGCTGAAAAATCGCCCCATCCACCGCTCCTTCCAGCGCTCTGACGGCGAGCTGCGTCGGGGCGGGAGATAAGCGAGAACAAAGAGAAACGGTATGCATTCCGAAACGGGAGTGCATACCGTTTTGTATTTCGGT
Source organism: uncultured Eubacteriales bacterium (assembly GCA_900314485.1). Lineage (GTDB taxonomy): Bacteria > Bacillota > Clostridia > Oscillospirales > Oscillospiraceae > Onthomonas. Next base: position 11,386 of record OMVL01000042.1, on the reverse strand, counting down.
CAGAAGATCCAGAACATGTAAAGCTGCCAGTAAATAATATTTCCGATTGCCGCAAGCAGGAAGATCAGGGTTACCGCCGTCAGGGCGGTCTCCTTTTTATTTCGATCCTCCTCGTGGGAGAAAAGCATCAGGACAAGGAGGATCGCCATAGCGATACCGATGACCAAATAGAGGGGCATCCAGCGATAGCTCCCGCCGGGGGCGTAGGTCAACAGCCGGAAAACAGATGCCGCCAGCAGCCCCAGAACCGCCAAATGAAGTAAGGCGGCGGCTCTCCTGAGCCGGATCCGGCGGGTGATGGTCTTGTCCCGATGGGTGATCTTGCGAAATACCCAGCCCACCGGCCAGCTCAGCAGGTAGAGCAGAGAGAACAGGGTGCCCACGACCCAAAGGAGCAGCAGCCCCAACTCCAGCACGAGTGTTCCGGCGGGAATTTGGAGCATATCGCTGTAGGGGTAGCTGACAACGGTTAGACCGTTCTCGCTGCGGAGGGAGTAAAACTCCTCCAGATCATCGCTGGTGAAGATGGTATAGCCTACGGAATACAGCTTCAATGGGCCGGACAGAATCGTCCGGGCAGAGCGGTAGACCCCCTGCGGCGGGACGTCGTAGTCAGCGCCCCGGATGGAGCCGTAGATCAGCTCCATCAGCTCGGTGTTGTAGACGGATTCGCCGCTTTGATTCGTCATCACCACGCTGCCCACGCCGTCCTCCAAGTCCAGCAGCAGGTAGGAGGAGCATCCGGCGGTGTTGCCGCCGTGGCCCACGACGTTCACCCCATAGGGCAGCGTCCAGAAGCCGTGGCTGGTGCGGGGAACGCCGGTGTCCCCAAAGGAAGCAGTGGGGGTGAACAGCGCATGCCATGTGTCGGGAGAGTCGAACAGAGGACAGTCCTCAGTGAGCAGCGCCTGGGCGAAGGCGGAAAAGTCAGAGATCGTTCCGGTACACATGCCCGCCGGGTACAGGGAGATGTAGTAGAAGTCCGGCTCCATGGGCCGGACGTCGGCGGTGTAGCAGCGGAGCTCCTTGCGCTGTTCCTGCACCCACGGGTTGTCGCTGAGGTCGGGGCGGATGGCGGTGTGCTCTATGCCCAGCGGGGAGAAGATGTGCTCGTGGACATAGTCGGAATAAGCCTCTCCGCTGACCCGCTCCACAATATAGCCGGCCAGCGCCGCGCCCCAGTTGGAGTAGGCTGTCACCGTGCCGGGGGCATAGATCTGCTCCGGCTTGTGGAGAGCCAGGGCGGAGGCCAGATCGGGAATCTCGCTGCCCTCGGGGAGAAACAGGTCGGTCAGCACCTCTTGAAACCCGGCGTTGTGGTTCATCAGGTGGAGCATGGTCACCGGCTCGTCGAAGCGGAGGTTGGTGAGAAAACCCTCCGGCAGATAGGTGCGAATATCCGCGTTTAGGTCGATCTTCCCCTGCTCCCAGAGCTGCATGACGCTGACCCAGACGGTCAGCTTGGTGGTGCTGCCCCACTCAAAGACGGTGTCGGCGTCCACCGCTACGCCATTTTCCACGTCGGCATAGCCGAAGCTGTTTTCGTAGATCATGCCGTCCCGGTCAAAGACGGCGACTGCCATTCCGGCGGTGGTGTCGGCGTGGTCTGCAACGAACTGCTCGATCTCGCCACCGATGCTGCCCTTTTCTATTCCGGAGGGCAGTGAGGCGGCGGAGGCAGGGGTGAAACTGCCGGTGAGCAGCAGCGCCGCCAGAAGAGCAGCAAACAGACGGAGTGTGGGACGGACTCGGTACTTCATAAGCATTCCCTCTCTCACTGGAATGAAGCCAGTATATCGCATAAAGTGCTTTCAGGGCAAATTAAAAATGAGTTAAAAAGCCCCTCTGTGCCGGAGGACAGAGGGGTGGGAGGTCAAAGCGTATGTTCCGTGTCGTGCCTGCCGGGGAGCCGGCTCAACTGCTCCTCGGAGAGGAACCGCCGGAGGCCGGGGATTTTGGGCAGCAGATACAGCAGCAGCATACCCAGCACATAGCAGGCGCCCAGCTCGCCAAGACCCACAGTAAAGCCGTTCCAGGCCCAGGAGGTCATAAAACCGGGGCCAAAGGAGGTCTCGAACCAGGCGATCTCGGCGCCGATGATGACCGCGTTGGAGATCACCGGAGGCAGAGGAGCAAACCAGGGATTTTTCAGCTTGGACGTCCACAGGGCCGCCAGAAGCGTGGCGATGGAGCCGAAGATCACATCCGCAATGCCGAAGGGGGAGAACAGATTGGCGATGACACAGCCCAAAAACAGGCCGGGTACCGCCTCCGGCAGGAAGAAGGGGAGCACCGTCAGCGCCTCGGAGAAGCGGAGCTGCACCGGGCCGTAGGACAGCATGGGGAGCGACATGGTGAGAGCGGTGTAGACAGCCGCAATCACGGCGCTCAGGGCGATGGAACGAATGGCAGTTCTTTTGTTCATAGTAGGGATCCCTCCATTTTATATTTAGAGTACGGTTGAACAGACCGTACAGCGGCGATGCCTGCCACAGCAGCGCCGGTTGGACCGGGTGTGGAGAACCGGTCGAAGACAGGATACCACAGGCGAGGCAAAAAGGAAAGCAAAAAATACTGCCGCAGGGGAAATCGCCCTTGCGGCAGTATCGCTTGGTTACAGATCCTTCGGTGAGAAGCAGCGTTCCGGCAGCACATCGCTCAGCTCCCGCAGCACCAGGGGCACGCCGTTGGTGGAATTGATGCGGCGGGGAGAATTGATCTGCGGGGCGGAGCTGGGCCGGCAGAGAGGGACGGAGAAGGTGGCGCAAAGGCCCCGCTCCTCTCGGTTGGCCAGCAGCAGCGCCCCCTCGTGGAGCCGGGCGATGTTGCGGCAGACGGTGAGCCCCAGTCCCAGGCCCTGCCGGGCCTCGGCCAGGGTGTCGCCGCCCCGGTCGGGGGCAAAGGCGTCGGCGAGCTGCTCGGCCGTCATGCCGGGGCCGTCGTCCAGCAGGCTGATAAAGGCCCGGCGGCCCCGCCGCTCCAGACGCAGCTCCAGATGCCCCCCCTTCCCGGCGGCCCGCAGGGCGTTGCTCACCAGATGGTAGATCAATATCAGCACCAGATCATCGTCACACTGGGTGCACAGGCTCTCCTTCCAGTCAGTAAAGACCAGGCTGCATCCGGCGGCCTCCACCGGCATTTCCAGCTGGCGGGCAGCCTTCCTGCACAGGCCGTTCAAATCCACAGGTTGAGGGGCAAAGTCATAGGGCAGCTTCCCTTCGGGAAGGGCGGCCAGCTCCAAATTCCGCCCCAGCCGGAGCAGACGGAGATTGGCCTTGTTCAGCCGGGACAGGCTCTGCCGGGCCTCCGCCTCTTGAAAGGGGGTGATGAGCCGGTCCAGTGACTCTCCGGCCGACATCAGGCCGGAGATGGGGTCCCGCAGTTTTTGGGACAACAGACCCAACCGGTGGTTGGGAAGCAGGGGCTGGGACTCCACAGGGGTGAGCCGAAGCAGAATGCCCCCCTGAAAGGGCCAGGTCAACGCCGTCCAATCCCGCCCGTTCCCCCGGAGCAGGGCGGCGGCGGAGCCGGTCAGCTCCTGCCAGTCCTCCGGGAGGGGGCTTCCGGGTCCCAGCTCCGGAAAGGCCCGGGAAAAGGCGGGATTGCAGTATGTGATGCAGTTTTCGCTCAGATAGGCCATCGGCTCCGGCACCGGGTCAAAGGCCGTGCCGATGGGCAGTTCCAGATCCCTCATATGCGCCTCCGCAGCTTATACTTTTCATTCATTCAAACATTCCGCAATGTTTTAACCCGGCGGGAAAATGCCCGCCGGCCCCGCATGAAATACGGGGAAAGGCGAATTGTGTCGAATTGTGTCGAATCGCTGTACTCAGTATAACAAAGCAGACATGCAGAAACAAGAATACTTTTGAAAAAAAGTGGCTGACTGCCCCTGCTGCCCGGCTCCCAGCTTAGCATGGCTTTCTCCTTCCATCCTATACCAAAGAAGGAAATTTGGTGCGTCAGCGGCGGGCAATAACCGCCCGGCCGAAGCCGGGCGGTGTGAGAGCTGTGAGATTATCGAAACACGTCGTCCTTAAATTGCGCCCAGGCATCCTCGTGCTCCACAAAGTACAGGGGGCAGAGCTTGCCGGTGACGTCGTAATGACGGATGATGTCGGCCCTTTCCAGACCGTAATAGTCCGCCAGAAAGGCGGTGAGCCGGACCAGGGAGTCGTAGGTCTCTTGGGTAAACTGCCCGTCCTCCCCGGGGTGACAGCACTCGATGGAGATGGTGTCATAATTGCGGTTATTGGAGCAGTAGGCCACCTCGTCCAGAGGGACGCACTGAATGATCTCCCCGTCGATGCCGATGACAAAGTGGCTGCTGGCGGAGGTGGCGTGGGTCGTGGCAAGACCGGCAAAGTAGTCTCGATTTTGCTGGGCGGTGGTGCCGGGATTGCCCACATAGTGGATGACGATCCCGTTGACCTGGGTGAGGGCGGTGCCCGGGCGGGAGTATTTGTTCTGGGGCAGCAGGTCCGCTGTGACCCAGTCCGGCATCTGGGGCGGCTCCTTGGCGGCGGCATTTTGACCGTGAGCACCCCCGCCGGGGGCGGTCATCCGGCCCAGCACAAAGCCGAGGACAAGGACAAGGAGCAAAAGCGCCGCAATCGGCAGTACAGGCGTCCGCCTGCGGCGGCGGTTACGGGTGGGGGCGGACATGGTCATCCTTCTCTCTATCTTGGTGAGAAACAGTATAGCAGACCCGACCAATTTCGACAAACGCAGAGCGGTTAAAACATTCTGAAGAAATCTTTCAGGGTTATGCCATCTGTTTGTGTCTGCCAAAGCCCAGCAGATACCAGATCGCGCCAAAGAGCAGCAGCAGTATCAGCGTACAGCCCACGCCGGTGCAGACGCCGCCGAAGTCGATCCAGACATCCCGGACGCTGGAGTCCCGGCCGGCCACATAGAGCTGTATCAGCTCGTCAGCGTCGGCAATGAGCAGGCCCAGCAGCAGCGGCCAGCTGATGTGGCGGATGTAGTGCCGGGTATAGACCCGGAGACAGAGGGTAAACCAAAAGCCCAGGACGAGAAACTCTCCGAAGTGGGCCAGCTTGCGCACCACGGCGGTGGTCAGAGGCTTCATGCCAAGGGCGGTGAGCATATGATTGATCGTGCCTGTCGCCTCATTGCTGCGAAGGGAGGAGACGGCGCCTGCCTCCAGCGAGTTGCGGAAGATAAAATAGACGGTATATAGGGCAAAGACGGTAAAAAGGATACGAAAAAGGACCAAAAGGACCTGCTTTACCGTAATATGACGGGTCTCGGTCATAGGGACCCCTCCTTTCCGTTGGGGGAACATTACAGCTTGATTATACGAAGGGAGCGTGTCGGTGGCAAGTTAAAAAAGTGTGAAAAATTCCCCCATCAAAATTTTTTTGAAAAAATGGAAAAAGGCATTGACAACAATCCTTGTCAATGGTATTCTGGATGTGACAAGGATAGTTGTCAAGTTGACTTAGAAAGTTGTCGAACTGCAAAATATCATTTGAATTACGAGGAGGGGATCAGATGCCGCTTTACAACCGACTGAAAGAGCACCGGGCAAGGCTTGGCATTAACCAGCAGGAGCTGGGCAAGCTGATCGGGGCATCCCGGCAGACGGTGAGTCTGATCGAACGGGGAGACTACTCCCCGTCGGTAACGCTGGCGATGAAGATCGCTAAGGTCTGCGGCGTCACGGTAGAAGAAATTTTTCGCTATGAGGAGGAAGAACAATGAGCGAGAGAAAAGAAGAGATCCGAAAGGAAGATAAAAAATGGGGCTGGAAGTTCGGCCTGATTCTCCTTGCGTCCGGCATTGGCGGCGGTTTCCTCGGCGGCGGCGTGGGCTGGCTGACCGATTGGCTGAGCGAAGGGGGAGAGGGGCTTGCGTGGGTAGCCGAGGTGGCCGTCCCTGTCGTGTCCGCAGTGCTGCTGGCTGTGGTGGTGCTGGGCAACCTGATCGCCCTGCCGATTCTGTGGGGCCGCTGTAAAAAGCTGGCGAGGACCGAAGAACTGGAGGACGAGACGGTCTGGGAAAAGCTGGATCGGCGGCTCAACGTGATTCTGGCCGTCACCTCCCTGTCCATCTGTGTGGTCATGACCCTGATGGGCGTGGCGGTCTCCGGCTTCCGATCCATCCTGTACGGGCGGGACGATTTGATCCTCTCGATGGCTGTGACCTTTGGCGCAGTCCTCGGCCTGTTTACGGAGCTGGCGCTGGTGCTCATCTTCCAGCGGCTGGTGGTGAACTTCTATAAAGAACACAATCCGGAGAAGCGGGGCTCTGTCTATCAGATGAACTTTAACAAGGTGTGGCTGAAAAGCTGCGACGAGGCGGAAAAGCTGCACATCTATCGGGCGGGCTATACCGCCTATCGGGTGGGATACTACACCTGCCTTGCCCTGTGGCTTGTCGGCGTTCTGGGCGCTATGACAGGTCTGCTAAACTGGGCGACCATTCTCTTTGTGGGCATCATCTGGGCGGCCATGCAGGCCGGGTATCTGATTGCAGCGGCAAAGCAAAAGGGCGACGGCATCAATATTACGATCTGACCAAGAAGGAGCATCATTATGAAACAGAAAACACTTACCCCTCAGAAATCTTTTTCCCGCATGGGCCTGGCCCTCTTTGTCATGCTGGTTGTGACCACCCTGGTTCAGGCCGTCTGCAGCGGCGTGGTGAACGTAATGGCGATGCAGGGCAACAATCTCTACGAGACCTACCCCTGGCTGATCTGGGCCATCAGTTTCCTGCCGCTCTACGTGGCGGGTGTGCCCATCGGGCTTGCCATGATGCGCCGTCTTCCGGCGGAGGAAAACCCGGAGACTGCCAGTCTGAGCGTGGGCAAGCTGCTCAAGTATTTGGTCATGAGCATCGGCGTCATGTATGCGGGCAATTTGATCGGGACTGGTCTGTCCTCCCTGTTTTCCGGCGGCAGCGCCGAAAATCCCCTGCTGAATTATGTCTTTGACAACAGCCCGCTCAAGGTCATTGTCATCGTCATTCTGGCTCCTCTGGTGGAGGAGTACATCTTCCGCAGGCAGATCATTGACCGGCTGAGTAAGTACGGCGAGGGCGTCGCCATCGTCTTCTCCGGCGTCACCTTCGGCCTGTTCCACGGCAATCTCTTCCAGTTCTTCTATGCCTGCGGCCTGGGCATGCTCTTTGCCTATGTCTATATCCGCACCCGGCGGCTCCGCTATACCGTCATCCTTCATGCCGTTATCAACTTGATTGGCAGCGTGCTCGGCCCCTGGGTCCTCTCTCAGGTAGATACGGATGTCCTTTCCTCGCTGGACCCCGCCGCCATTGCCGCCATGGATCAGGAGACGCTTATGGCAATCGCTCCCGGCATCCTGCTCTACGGACTCTATGCCCTGCTGATGATCGGTCTTGCCATCGCCGGCGTGGTGCTGCTCATCGTAAACCGCAAAAAGGCGGAGCTGCGCCCTGCCGCTGAGGAGCTGCCGAAGGGACAGCGGTTCAAGACCGCCTACCTCAATGTGGGCGTCGTTCTTCTGACGCTCCTGTGCGTAGCGCTCACCGTCCTTGTTTTGCTTCAGTAAACCGATTTACAACCCCGCCTCCCCTGTGGTACAATAGGTGCCGCAAGGGAGGCGGTTTCATTATGCGCATCATGGCCATCGACTACGGAGACGCCCGGACAGGGGTTGCCATCTCAGACCCTTTTGGCATGCTGGCTGGCTTCACCACCGTCATTCACAGCCGCAATCAGGACGTGGTGGCGGAGGAACTGAAAAAAATCATTGCCGAGCACGGGGTGGACGAGCTGGTGCTGGGCTGGCCCAAGAATATGAACGCCACCCTGGGGGACCGGGCGGAGAAGAGCGCCGCCTTCGGGGAGCGGCTGAAAGCGGAGACCGGCCTGCCCCTTACCATGTGGGATGAGCGGCGGACCACTGTGGACGCCCACCGCATCCTCTCCGAGAACGGCAGACACGGCAAAAAGCGGAAGAACACCGTAGACGCCGTGGCGGCGACGCTGATTCTGGAGGGCTTTTTGACCTACAAGCGACTGCACCCGGAGGAGGGAAAGTAAATGCTGCTGGACACCGATGAAAAGCGGGTCCTTGTCCCGCTGGAGGACGAGGACGGCAATGTGGAGATCTACGAGCGGATCGATCTGGTGGAGTATCTGCAATACACCTTCGGCATCTTTCTGCCGGAGGGCCAGAGCGAAGGAGAAGTGGTCATTTTACAGCTCACAGGCGACGATGAGGAGAAGGCGGAGTGTTACGATGCCCCGGAGAACGAGACCCTGGAGCAGGCTGCCTTTGACCTGTTCTGCGCCAAGAATATGAGCCGTTTTGCATTTGATGGGGCGGACGGGAACGATCTGCTCTGAAAAACACGGGAAAATCCCGTAAAATTGCAAAATTTCTCTTGACGAACCTGCTTTGACGTGATATTCTAACTGTACCTGTGTGAATGGGCCTTTCTTGCTGCGCTTTTTAACGCCGCAGGTCCCCGTTCAGGGCGATACGTTCGCGGCACAGGGAGGCAGAAACTCTCTGTCGAAGCTGGTTTATATGCAGGCTCCCTGTGGGAGTATGCCTGCCGGACTTTGACAGATGTTTGCCCCGTTTCGGGCCTCTGCCGGAGCTCCGGCATTTGTTTTGCCCGAAACATCAAACATTTTTTCAAGGAGGTGCCGAATATGGCGAAAGCCGGCGCACGGGTGAAGATCACTCTGAGATGCTCTGAGTGCAAGCAGAGAAACTACAACACCAACAAGAACAAGAAGAACACCACCGACCGTCTGAAGATGAACAAGTATTGTCCCTTCTGCCGGAAGCACACCGAACACGTTGAGACGAAGTAATCGGAAAGGTAGTGTGTTTCAATGGCTGATAACAAGACTGTAAACGAAAAGAAGCCGGAAAAGAAGGCCGAAAAAAAGCCCAACTGGTTTGTTCGCGCCTGGCGTGCGATCCGTAAGTGGTGCCACGAGCTTCGGCTGGAGCTGAAGAAGGTCACCTGGCCCAGCGGCAAGGACGTCCTCCGCGACACGCTGATCGTGCTGGTCTGCGTTCTGGTCGTGGGCGTGTGCATCTGGGCTTTTGACTGGCTGTCCACTTCTGTGGTCAAAGCGCTCCTCAACCTCTTCGCTGCTTGAGGGACGGGCCATGGCTGAAAACGCAAAATGGTATGTCGTTCATACCTATTCGGGTTATGAGAGCGCAGTTGCCGGCGCAATCATGAAGAATGCGGACAACCGCAATCTGCATGACCGGATCCTGGAGGTCACCATTCCCATGGAGACCGTCACCGAGGTCACGGACAACGGCCCGAAGACCGTCGAGCGCAAGGTTTTTCCCGGCTACGTGCTGGTCAAAATGGCGTTGGACGATGAGAGCTGGCATGTGATCCGCAATATCCGCGGCGTCACCGGCTTTGTCGGCTCCGGCAGCAATGAGGCGATCCCTCTGTCTGATGAAGAGGTCGCCGCACTCGGCGTGGAGAAGCATGAGATTACCGTCTCTTACGCCGTGGGTGACAATGTAAGAATTACCGACGGCGCCCTGTCCTCTTCCATCGGCGTGGTGGACAAGATCGACATGGAGCGCGGTAAGGTCGTGGTCATCGTTTCCTTCTTCGGCCGGGAGACCCCGGTGGAGCTGGAGCTGGACCAGATCGAAACCGTCGAACTGTAATGAAAGAATTTTAGGAGGTGCTCTTCGTGGCAGCTAAAAATAAGAAAATCACTGGCTATGTCAAACTGCAGATCCCCGCAGGCAAGGCGACTCCCGCTCCCCCTGTCGGTCCTGCTCTGGGTCAGCACGGCGTGAACATCGCCGCATTCACCAAGGAATTCAACGAGCGTACCAAGAAGGATGTGGGTCTGATCATCCCCGTCATCATCACCGTGTACGCTGACCGCTCCTACACCTTCGTCTGCAAGACTCCTCCCGCAGCTGTGCTGCTGAAGAAGGCCTGCAACCTGGAGACCGCTTCCGGCGTGCCCAACAAGACCAAGGTGGCCACCATCAGCAAGGCTGAGGTGCTGAAAATTGCCGAGATGAAGATGCCCGATCTGAACGCCGCCTCTCTGGAGGCCGCTGCGTCCATGATCGCCGGCACTGCCCGCTCCATGGGCATCGTCGTCGAGGACTAAGGAGGTAAGGAACTGTGAGCAAGGGTAAGAAATATCAGGACAGCGTAAAGCTGATTGAAAAAGGCAACCAGTACGACACCACCGAGGCTCTGGATCTGGTTGGCAAGACCGCTAAGGCCAAGTTTGACGAGACCGTAGAGGTCCACCTGCGTTTGGGCGTTGACGGCCGCCACGCCGACCAGCAGGTCCGCGGCGCCATCGTGCTGCCCAACGGCACCGGCAAGACCGCCCGTGTGCTGGTCTTCGCCAAGGGCGAGCAGGCCGAGGCTGCCAAGGCTGCCGGCGCTGAGTTCGTCGGCGAGATGGATCTGGTTGAGAAGATCCAGAAGGAGAACTGGTTTGACTACGATGTGGTCATCGCCACTCCCGACATGATGCGTTTTGTCGGCCGTCTGGGCCGTGTGCTGGGCCCCAAGGGCCTGATGCCCTCCCCCAAGTCCGGCACCGTCACTCCTGACGCCGGAAAGGCTGTTGCTGAGGCAAAGGCCGGTAAGGTGGAGTATCGTCTGGACAAGGCCAACATCATCCACTGCCCCATCGGCAAGGTTTCCTTCGGCACCCAGAAGCTGGAGGAGAACTTCAACGCTCTGGTCGGCGCCGTCATCAAGGCAAAGCCCGCCAGCGCCAAGGGCCAGTATATCCGCTCCTGCACCGTGACCTCCACCATGGGCCCCGGCGTACGTGTGAATACTGCTAAGCTGGTGTGATCGGATCGCAATTGTATCTGTCCGTCCAAGGAGCCGACTCTCAAACAGAGCCGGCTCCTTTTCTGTCAGTTTGGGAAGTGAAAAATTTTTCACATTCCCTGTTGACAGCAGGTAAGTGATGTGATATATTTATCACGTAAGTTACAAATACATCACTTAAACAACTGATGGAGGAAAAAACATGAAAAAGAAAGTGACCCTGAGAGAGCTTTTGGGAGAGCAGATCGTGCTGACGATTCTGATTGCGCTGTACTACTGGATGTGGGCGAGAAGAGACTGGCAGAGCTATTATGAGGTGATTCAAAACTGCGTGGCTGTCTTTGCCATCCTGTTTTTTGCCATCATGGCGGATCGCATCCGGAAGTATAAGAAGGAGGCCAAGGACGAGCTGGCCATCCAGAACCTGCGCAGGAGCGACGCCATCTGTATGAAAATCGTGGTTGTTGGAATGATTGCCATTGCCTTTGCCGGCGCTGTGGAGGCGGTCAGCGGCATCGTGATGGGATACCTGCTGGTGGGACTGCTGGTGGTGCTGGCTGTTGTGCGGACGGTG
>OMVL01000006.1 GCA_900314485.1 uncultured Eubacteriales bacterium | reverse complement strand
TTATCGCATCCCCCTCACTCTGCGCAATACCGGCAGCTATGAGATCGACTGGTATCATGACACGGACTTTTGTGTCAACGGTTGGCAAACCTACGCCTTCATAGACGTTGACAGCCGCAGCGTGATTTCCGGGGGCATGGATCTCATTACGTTCCAAATCGACAAGGATGGCCTCTCTCAGGTGGTCACACCGGGCGAACTGAAAGGCGCACTCCAATATTACGTAGACGACGACTCGAGCTATGTGGGACGCACCGTCCCCATCGAGCTCACCACCTCCGCCGGAGCGGGCGAGAACAAGCCCTTTGACGTTCAGGAGCTGGTCTGGTCAGAGGATGGCCTCTCCCTCTATCTGACCGGAATGCGCTCCTCATCCTATGATCTGGTCTTTTCCTTCTATCTGGATAATCAGTCCGGGGACGGATGCTATTTTGACGTGAATGAAGACAGCATCTCCCTCAACGGCAGCGGAGAGGACGAGCTGGTCAGCTGGGGGTACGCCAGCCTTTCCGGAGCGGGGAAAAAGAGTTTTGATCTGCGTCTGGACTGGGACGAACTGGAAGCGCTGGGCATTGACCGCAGCACGCCCCTGCGCACGCTGTCTTTTACGGCAACAGTGTCCTTGGACAATGATTGGGAGAACTATGTGCCAATCACTGCTGATTTGACCGCTCTAAAAAACTAAACTCAATATGACTACGCCCCCGGCCATGCGGCCGGGGGCATTTGCGTCCCTATTACTTTTTGTGTCCCTTCAGCGCCTTCATCCGCAGCTCGTGATTCAAAATCCGCTTGCGGAGGCGGAGATTGTGGGGAGTGACCTCCAGCAGCTCGTCATCCGCCAGAAACTCCAGACACTGCTCCAGGCTCATCTGCTTGGGGGGGATGAGCCGCAGGGCTTCGTCAGAGCCGGAGGCACGCATGTTGGTCAGCTGCTTCTTTTTGCAGACATTGACCGTGATGTCCTCGATCTTGGGGGACTGGCCCACCACCATGCCCTCATAGACGGGAGTGCCGGCGCCGATGAACAAAGCGCCGCGCTCCTGGGCGTTGAACAGGCCATAGGCCACCGCCTCGCCGGTCTCGTAGGCAATGAGGGAACCGGTGTTCCGGCGCTGCAGCTCGCCCTTAAAGGGGGCATAATCTTCATACGGCCTCCCACCGGAGTCATGTCCACCATCTCGCCCTTTCGGTTGCCCAGAGCCTCGATGGCGCTGCCCACATAGTCAGAGGGAACGTCCAGAACCAGCCGCTCAATGGGCTCACACTTGACCCCGTCGATCTCCCGATAGAGCACACGGGGAGGAGATACCTGGAACTCATAGCCCTCACGGCGCATGGTCTCAATGAGGATAGACAGGTGCATCTCGCCGCGGCCCGCCACATTAAAGGAGTCGGTGGCGTCCTCCACCTCGGTGACCCGGAGGGAGACGTCCTTCAGGGTCTCCCGGAAGAGCCGGTCCCGAATCTGGCGGGAGGTGACGAATTTGCCGTCCTGGCCGGCATAGGGGGAGTCGTTGACGGAGAAGGTCATCTCCATGGTGGGGGCGGAGATCTGAACAAAGCTCAGGGGCTCCACGGCAGCGGGGGCGCAGATGGTGTCGCCGATGGTGATGTCGCCGATGCCGGAGAGGGCAATGATATTGCCCGCCTCGGCGCTCTGGGCCGGCACACGGGACAAGCCGTCGAACTGGAACAGGGCGGTGGCCTTCATCTTCTTAGAGACAGACTCCGGGTCGTGGTAGTTGCAGACCACGATCTCGTCATTCTGGCGGATGGTGCCCCGCTCGATGCGGCCGACCGCAATGCGGCCCACAAACTCATTGTAGTCGATGGAGGAGACCAGCATCTGGAAAGGAGCGTCCAGCTCCACCTCCGGGGCGGGAATGTACTCCAAAATCGTCTCAAACAGGGGTTTCAGGTCGGTGCCCGGCTCCTCAGGAGAATAGGAAGCCGTGCCTGCCCGGGCGGAGCAGAAGAGCATGGGGGAGTCCAGCTGCTCGTCAGTGGCGTCCAGATCCATCAGCAGTTCCAGCACCTCGTCGATGACCTCATGCACCCGCTGGTCGGGGCGGTCGATCTTGTTGACCACGACGATGACCCGATGTCCCAGCTCCAGGGCACGGGAGAGGACAAAACGGGTCTGGGGCATGGGACCCTCTGCGGCGTCCACCAGCAGGATGACGCCGTTGACCATCTTTAAGACACGCTCCACCTCGCCGCCGAAGTCGGCATGGCCCGGGGTGTCCACGATGTTGATCTTCGTATCGCCGTAGGTGACGGCGGTGTTCTTGGCCAGAATGGTGATACCACGCTCCCGCTCCAAATCGCCGGAGTCCATGACACGCTCCACCACCTCCTGGTTTTCCCGGTAGATGCCGCTCTGCTGGAGCAGGGCGTCCACCAGGGTGGTCTTGCCGTGGTCAACGTGGGCGATGATGGCTACATTTCTCAGCTTGGTCTGCTGCATGGGAGTATTCCTCCTTTTATCTCAGATAAAACGAAATCATAAACATACAGTTACCTATTATATCCCAATTCAGGCAAATAGCAACCAATTTTCACGCATCGGGCGCAAAATCGGCATTTTTGGTTAAACATCCCCGGTCCCGCCCCAATTTTTTCGCCATTTTGACACGATTGGTTTGCTTTTTTGCTCTTCACTTGCAAGAAGCCGGAAAAGGCGGGAAAGTCCGTTCATCGGACAGTTGCTTTTTTACCGAATGGATGTTAAAATAGCCATGTCGCCTGTTGTGGCGGCATGATTTGTCCGTATAGCTCAGCTGGATAGAGCGTTCGCCTCCTAAGCGAAAGGCCGGGGGTTCGAATCCCTTTACGGACGGTGAAGCAAGCGACACCTGCGATAGCGGGTGCCGCTTTTGCTGTGTCTCGGAAAAATGCCATCCCTGTAAAATAAGGGAATCCTAACTTTCCCCTTGACAGCACATCCTAACGGTACTATACTACCCTTACAACACCCCCCTGGGGTGGGGTATATAAGGATGTGATTTTCCAATGAAACAATCATTTGACGTCACCGGCATGAGCTGCGCCGCCTGTTCCGCCCATGTGGAAAAGGCAGTCAGCCAGCTGCCCGGCATCCGGTCCGTCAGCGTGAATCTGCTGGCAAACTCTATGCAGGCGGAGTATGACGAGGGGCAGCTCTCGGCTGCCGACATCTGCAAGGCGGTCTCGGACGCAGGCTACGGCGCCTCTCCCAAGGGCGGCAAGACTTTGAGAGGCGACAATACCCCTCAGGAGGATGTGGTGGAGAAAGAGATTCGTGCCATGAAGCACCGGCTCATCTGGTCGGCCGTCTTCCTTGTGCCGCTGTTCTATCTGGGCATGGGGCATATGATGGGTTTCCCGCTGCCTGCCGTCCTGAAGGGCGTAGAGAACTCCATGGTCTATGCCCTTGCCCAGTTGGTGCTGGTGCTGCCTATTTTGTATCTCAACGACAAGTACTTCGTGGGCGGCTTTCAGGCCCTGGGACGAAAAGCTCCCAACATGGACTCCCTCATCGCCGTGGGCGCCGCCGCCGGGATGATCTACTCGATCTACTCCCTCTTTGTCATCGCCTACGCTCTGGGCCACGGAGACATGATGACCGCAGAGGACTTTCACATGAACCACCTGTATCTGGAATCGGCGGGCATGATCCTCACCCTCATTGACGTGGGCAAGTATCTGGAGACCCGGAGCAAGGGCAAGACCTCAGACGCTCTGAAGCACCTGATGAACCTCCAGCCCAAGACCGCAAGCGTCCTCAAAAACGGGGAGGAGACAGAAATCCCTGTGGAGGAAGTGCAGGTGGGCGATGAGATTGTGGTCCGTCCCGGCCAGTCCATCCCGGTGGACGGCGTGGTTGCCTCCGGCTCCACCTCAGTGGACGAATCCGCCCTCACCGGCGAGCCCATCCCGGCGGAAAAGCACCCCGGAGACAAGGTCTCCGGGGGCACCATCAACGGAAACGGAGTCTTTACCTTCACTGCCCACCGGGTGGGGGAGGACACGACGCTGGCCCAGATCATCCGCCTGGTGCAGGACGCATCCGCTTCCAAGGCCCCAATTGCCAAGCTGGCTGACCGGGTGGCAGGCATCTTTGTCCCCGTGGTGCTGGGCATCGCCCTGGCCACGGCCGTCATTTGGCTCATTGTGACCCAATCCGTCACCGCCGCCCTCACTGCCGGTATGGCGGTGGTGGTCATCTCCTGTCCCTGCTCGCTGGGGCTGGCCACCCCCGTGGCCATCATGGTAGGCACCGGCAAGGGGGCCGAACTGGGCATTCTCTTTAAGTCCGCCGAAAGTCTGGAGACCCTTCACAAGATCGACACCATTGTACTGGACAAGACGGGCACCATTACAAAGGGAAAGCCCGCTGTCACCGACCTTCTGCCTGCCGAGGGCCGCACAGAGGAGGAACTGCTCAATCTGGCGGCGTCGCTGGAGGCCGCCTCCGAGCATCCCCTGGCAGAGGCCATTACCACCCTTGCCAAAGAGCGGAACATTCCCCTCTGCCCTGTCACCGACTTCGAGGCAAAGCCCGGTCTGGGTCTGACGGCAAAGATCGACGGCGACAGCTATGCCGCCGGCAACCGCCGGCTCATGGAGCAGCTGGGGGTGAAGATCGATCCGTCTCAGACGGAGCGGTTGGCCGATGAGGGAAAGACTCCCCTCTACTTTAGTGAAAACGGCACTTATCTGGGTACCGTTGCCGTAGCCGACCCGGTGAAGGAGACCAGCCCCGCCGCCATTCAGGCCCTCCGTGCTCAGGGTATCCGGGTGGTCATGCTCACCGGCGACAACGGGCGGACCGCAAGGGCGGTAGCGCAGACTCTGGGCATCGATCAGGTCATCTCCGATGTGCTGCCCCAGGACAAGGAGCATCAGATCGCCCAGCTCCAATCCGAAGGGCGGCGGGTTGCCATGGTGGGCGACGGCATCAACGACGCTCCCGCCCTGGCCCGGGCCGACGCGGGCATTGCCATCGGGGCAGGAACGGATGTTGCCATCGAGTCCGCCGACGTGGTGTTGGTCAGATCCGACCTCACCGACGCTGCCGCCGCCTATCAGCTGTCCAAGGCCACCATCCGCAATATCAAGCAGAATCTGTTCTGGGCCTTCTGCTACAACTGCCTGGGCATCCCGCTGGCCGCCGGGCTGTTCTATCCCATCTTCGGCTGGCAGCTGGACCCCATGTTTGGAGCGGCAGCTATGAGTCTCAGCTCCTTCTGCGTCGTCTCCAACGCCCTGCGGCTGCGGCTTTTTAAGCCCAAGGCCGCCGCTGAAACCAAAACACCTGTCAACACAAGACTGACCTCAGCGGAGACCGCTGAAAAGGAGGAAATCCCCATGAAGAAAGTGCTCACTGTCAACGGCATGATGTGCGCCCACTGCAAGGCACGGGTGGAAACGGCTCTGTCCGCTCTGGAGGGCGTGGCGTCCTGCGCTGTGGATCTGGAGGCCAAGACCGCCGCCTGCACCCTCTCCGCCCCCGTGGAAGATCAGGTTCTCGCTGACGCTGTCACCAATGCCGGCTACGAAGTCATCTCGGTACAGTGATATGCAGGCGGATCAGAAGCAGATTACCCGGCTGCTCAAGACGGCGGTGGGGCAGCTGAACGGCATTTTGAAAATGGTGGAGGAGGACCGGTACTGCATTGACATCTCCAACCAGCTGATGGCCGCTCAGTCCATCCTCTCCAAGGCCAATGCAGAGATTTTAAAGGCGCATATGCAGTGCTGCGTCCGCTCCGCCGTGGAGGCGGGGGACGCTGAGGAGAAGCTGGAGGAGATTTCCGTCCTGCTGGATAAGCTGGCGAAGGGGTAAGCCCCTGCGTTCAGGCTCACTCCAACGGATTTCACCGTCATTGCCCATTTTTTCAGCATTCGCAACCCGGAATTGCCGAATTGCAAGCTCAGCTTGCTGGTCTGCAACCGGAGAATACGCTATACTGCACTCATCACACGGAGGGGCATCCCCTCCCGTTGAGGAGGTCAAACCATGATATTAGCAGATAAGATTGTCAATTTACGAAAGAAGCTGGGTATGTCTCAGGAGGAGCTTGCAGAGCAGATGAACGTCAGCCGCCAATCCATTTCCAAGTGGGAGAGCGCTCAGGCAGTGCCCGATCTCACAAGGATCATCGCCCTGTCTCAGATCTTCGGCGTCACCACCGACTACCTGTTGAAGGACGAGTTGGAAGCCGAGGAGTTCACCGAGAGCGTCGCTTCCGATCCGGCAGACAACACACGCCGTGTATCTATGGAGGAGGCCGCCGCCTACCTCCAGACCGCCCGAAGCGCCGCCCGGCCCATCGCTCTGGGTGTTGTTTTATGTATTCTCTCCCCCATCTGTCTGATTCTGCTGGGCGGCGCCTCGGAGAGCGGATTGATCCCGTGGAGCGAGACCCAGACGGGCAGCATTGGCGTGATTACGCTGATGATCCTCATTGCCTGCGCCGTCGCCCTTTTTCTCTCCAACGGTTTTCGGCTCCAGCCCTTCTCCTATCTGGAGGAGGAGCCCATTGAGACGGAGTATGGCGTGTCCGGTATGGTCACGGAGCGTCGGGAGAGCTACACCGCCCAACACACCAGGGAACTGACAACGGGCATTGTGCTTTGCGTCCTGTCTGTGATTCCCCTGTTCTTGGCCGCCATCTTCTCAGAACGGGAAATTGTACTGGTCGCAGGGCTGTGCCTCCTGCTGGCTGTGGTTGCAGTGGGGGTGTTCTTCATCGTGCGCACCTCCATCATCTGGGGCAGCTTTCAAAAGCTGCTGGAGGAAGATGATTACACCAGAAAGAACAAAGCCCTGGGCAAACCGCTGGGGTATGTGGCCGGTGCCTACTGGCTGCTGGCGACGGCCATCTATCTGGGCTACAGCTTTGTCACCAACCGCTGGGATTCCAGTTGGATCGTCTGGCCGGTGGCCGGAGTGCTGTTCCCCGTGGTGATGATCGTATCCAAAGCGATCGTGGAACGGAAAAAGTGAGTAATACCAGGCAAAAACAGCGGACGACAACAGGTCGCCCGCTGTTTTTCAGCTTATTTCCCCGGCCAGATCCCCCGGTACAATCTCCAATACTCCTCCCACGCAGGATATTCCGAGAGACATTCCAGCGTCTCCCCCACCTCTTTGTAATACCATGCGTGGGCGGCAGCGTCCTTTTGATTGAATCTGTCCCACAGCCTATCTCCCCATCGGAGATAGGCCCGATGCATCGCCCGGAGGTTGGAGAGCTTGTCCCCCATGACGATGATCTTGACCTCGATGCGTCTTTCCCTGCGCAGATGCTCGATCGTCTCCTCCTTGCGGATGCGCCAGGTCTCGGCGGCGGGACGGTCCTCCCGCTTGTCCTCCGTCTCAGCGGAGACGAGGTCGCCTACCCGCTGGCCGAACCGCTGTCGAATCTCCTCTAGCGTGTGAGGGGTGTCCTCCACCACGTCATGGAGGACGGCGGCGGCCAACACCTCCGGGTCATCGGTCATGGTGGCGGCGATGGCGGCGGCCTCCAGCGGGTGAAGAATGTAAGGTTCTTGACTCCCCTTCCGGCAGGCGCCGCTGTGGGCTTGGACGGCAAAAATGATGGCCTGTTCCAAAACATTCATAACGGCTGCCTCCTTTTGCAACAATGAATGCCAGACAGACAAAACGTTGACCCCTATCCACCACTCTGGACAGGGGTCAACGTTCTGAATTCTTGATATCTAGCATCCCTTGTTACCCTCGCTTTCCTAGATTCGTGAGTCCCGACTTCTCTTCAGCAACGCCTTGTTCTCATCTGCCTGCCGCAACCTCTCGCACTTCTCTGTGCCTGCCCCTCATGGGCCGTTTGCCGGATCTGTGAGTTCCTGCCGTTCTGAAAAGCTCACGCTGGCGGCGAACTTTACCTCGTTCACCTCGGGATATTTGGCGCTTCCCTCTTTGGAAGTTCCTTTCTTTCTGTGCCATTATAATAACACAGCCCCATTCTTTTGTCAACAGCTTTTGCAAATATTTTTTGAAAATTTTTTGCTTTTCATTTCAGGGGGAAACGCCCTTTTCTTTGTTGCGCCGGGGCGAAAAGTATGATACAATTCCCTCAAATTTGAAATGATCTACCGATGATAAAGGAGAGAGAACGATGTATATCACCTGTTTGGACTTAGAAGGCGTACTGGTTCCGGAGATCTGGATCGCCTTTGCCGAGGCAAGCGGCATTCCCGAACTCAAGCGCACCACCCGGGACGAGCCGGACTACAACAAGCTGATGAACTGGCGGCTGGGCATTTTGAAGGAGCACGGTCTGGGTCTGAAGGAGATCCAGGAGACCATTGCCAAAATTGACCCCCTGCCCGGCGCGAAGGAGTTTTTGGACGAGCTGCGGAGCTTTACTCAGGTCATTATCATCAGCGACACCTTTACCCAGTTCGCAACGCCTCTCATGGAGAAGCTGGGCTGGCCCACCATCTTCTGCAACTCTCTGGAGGTGGCGGACAGCGGCGAGATCACCGGGTTCAAGATGCGGATCGAAAACTCCAAGCTCACCACCGTCAAGGCCCTCCAGTCCATCGGCTACGACACCATTGCCAGCGGCGACAGCTACAACGATCTGGGGATGATCCTCAGCAGCAAGGCCGGCTTCCTCTTTAAGAGCACCGACAAAATCAAGGCGGACTATCCTGACCTCCCCGCTTTTGAGACCTATGACGAGCTGATGAATGCCATCAAAGGCGTCATTAACGGCTGAATCTGTATCTTTTTATCCGCTCCTGCTTGCAGGGGCGGATTTTTTGCGCCCTTCTCTCATATGCTGAAGCAGCACAAGGAGGAGGTACGCCATGAAAAAAGTTATGCTCATTTTCGGCACCCGTCCGGAGGCCATCAAAATGTGTCCGCTAGTGAAGGAGCTGCAAGGCCGGACAGGCTTTCAAGTGACTGTCTGCGTCACGGGGCAGCACCGGGAGATGCTGGATCAGATTTTGCAGGTTTTTCAGGTCGTCCCCGACTATGACCTTGCCATTATGCGGGAGGGACAGACTCTCTTTGACATTACCGCCGCCGTCCTCACCCGAGTGAGGGCGGTCTTGGAGGAGGTGGAGCCTGACCTCGTCCTCGTCCACGGGGATACCTCCACCGCCTTTGCCGCCGCTCTGGCCTGTTTCTACCTGCAAATTCCCGTGGGACATGTGGAGGCGGGACTGCGGACCTACGACCTCTCCTCCCCCTTTCCGGAGGAATTCAACCGACAGGCGGTGGATCTGCTGTCCCGCTGGCACTTCGCCCCCACCGAGACAGCCAGACAGAACCTCCTTCGGGAGGGCAGACCGCCTGAGACGATTTACGTCACCGGCAACACCGGCATCGACGCCCTGCGCACCACCGTCCGAGCCGATTACTCCCACCCGGAGCTGGACTGGGCGGCAGACAGCCGGCTCATTCTCGTCACTGCCCACCGGCGGGAAAATCTGGGCATGCCCCTGCGGCATGTGTTCAGGGCGATTCGGCGGGTGCTGGAAGCATATCCCGACGTCAAGGCCATTTTTCCGGTACATCCCAATCCCGCCGTCCGGGGTGCGGCACGGGCGATTTTGGGCGGCAATGACCGCATTCATCTCATTGAGCCGCTGGATGCGGTGGATTTTCATAATTTTCTCAGCCACTGTCATCTGGTGCTGACCGACTCCGGCGGCATTCAGGAGGAGGCGCCGTCTCTGGGCAAGCCCGTCCTCGTCCTGCGGGACACCACCGAGCGCCCGGAGGGCGTGGAGGCCGGGACGCTGCTGCTGGCAGGGACGGGCGAGGAGGAGATCTACCGGGCGACGTGCCGATTGCTGGAGGACAGCGCAGTCTATGAGCGGATGGCTCAGGCGGTAAATCCCTACGGAGATGGGTTTGCGTGCGGCCGCATCCGGGATATTTTGGAGGAATGTTGAACATTCTGCAAACTTTGCCCGGATCCCAACCCGTTCCCCTTGCATTTCAGCCAAAACCGGATATAATAGGAAGTAATGCGAATTTATGAATAGAGGTAATGACTATGACAACCATCGACATTATTTCCGGTTTTCTGGGTGCCGGCAAGACCACCCTCATCAAAAAGCTGATTCAGGAGTCCTTCCAGGGCCAGAAGCTGGTGCTCATCGAAAACGAATTCGGCGAGATCGGCATTGACGGCGGCTTTATGAAGGACGCCGGCATTGAGGTCACCGAGATGAACTCCGGCTGCATCTGCTGCTCTCTGGTGGGCGACTTCGGCGTTGCCCTGAAGCAGGTGCTGGAGACCTACGCTCCCGACCGCATTATCATCGAGCCCTCCGGCGTGGGCAAGCTGTCTGACGTGGCCAAGGCGGTGGGCCGTGTGGCCAAGGAGTCTGAGCTGCAGCTGGGCAGCGCCATCACCGTGGTCAATGCCAAGAAGGCCAAGATGTATATGAAGAACTTCGGCGAGTTCTTTGACGATCAGGTGCAGCACGCCGGCACCATCATCCTCAGCCGCACCGCCGATATGGCGGAGGACAAGCTGGAGGAGGCCGTCTCTCTCCTTCGTGCTCAGAACGCAGATGCCGTCATCATCACCACCGACTGGGCTCAGATCACCGGCGACCAGATCCTCTCCGCCATGGAACGCCACTCCCTGGCAGATGAGCTGCTGGCTCAGGCCAAGGCGGAGCACCACCATCACGACCATGATGAGGACGAGCATCACCATCATCACCACGACCACGACGAGGACGGGCACGAGCATCACCACCATCACGACCACGATGAGGACGGACACGAGCATCACCATCACTACGACGAAAACGGCGTCTGCTCCTGCGGCCATCACCACCATGACCATGACCACCATCATCACCATGCCGACGATGTCTTCTCCTCCTGGGGCATGGAGTCTCCCCGGAAGTTTACGCCCGCGGAGATCAAGACAGCACTGGAGGGACTGGATACCGGCGCTTACGGTCAGATCCTCCGGGCCAAGGGCATTGTCCCCAATGTGGACGGCAGCTGGATCCACTTCGACTATGTGCCGGGTGAGATCGACGTCCGCTCCGGCTCTGCCGATGTGACGGGGCGTCTTTGCGTGATCGGCGCTGAGCTGAAGGAGCAGGACATTCAGGCCCTGTTCCGGCTGTAAGAGGTGCGCTATGCCGGTACAGCAGCAGCCGATCCCCGTCTATCTGGTCTGCGGATTTTTAGACGCAGGCAAGACCAATTTTATCGCCCCCATGCTCTCCAACGACGACTTTACGAAAGACGAGCGCACCCTCCTGCTGGTCACGGAGGAGGGCGAGGAGGAGTACGACCTCCAGGCTCTGGCCCACTATGACGTGGAGTGCCAGGTACTGCAGGACAAGAGTGAATTTACCAGAGAAAATCTGTTCCGCCTGACTCAGCAGTATAAGCCCACTCAAATCGTGCTGGAATATAACGGCATGTGGCAGCTTCAAGAGATGGAGGACGCCTTTCCCCCCAACTGGGCGCTCTATCAAATCGTCACCATTGTAGAGGCTCCCACCTTTGATGCCTATTCCAAGAATATGGCCAGTCTGATGATGGAAAAGCTCCGCAATGCCGACATGCTGGTCTTTAACCGGGTGACAGACACGCTGGCCGAGCAGCTGCGTCAGCGGAATCTGAAGATGCTCAACCGCCGGGCGGAGATGTATCTGGAATACACCGACGGTGAGCGGGTGGAGGAGTATGACAACGGCCTTTGCCCCTTTGATCTGTCCAAGCCGGTGCTGGAGCTGAGCGACGAGGACTTTGGATTCTGGTACACCGACTGCATGGACAATCCCGAGCGCTACGAGGGGAAGTCCGTCCGCTTCCGCGGTATGGTGGCAAAGTCTGACAAGTTTCCCAAAGGCTGTTACGCAGTGGGCCGGTTTGCCATGGTCTGCTGCGCCGAGGACACCACCTTTTTGGGGGTGCTCTGCAACGGCTCTGAGCAGCGCTGGCTGAACAATAAGGACTGGGTGGACGTCACCGCCAAGGTGCGGCTGAAACGGCTGCCCATCTACCACGGTGAGAAGGGCCCCGTCCTTTACACCACCGAGGTCAAACCCACAGAACCTCCTAAGGACCCTCTGGTCTACTACTAATTGACAAACGACAGAAAGGCGGCGGTATAAGGGATGAAACGGGACAAGATCTCAAATGCGGTCATTCGCCGTCTCCCCCGCTACTGCCGCCATCTGGCTGCCCTCCGCCGAGAGGGGGCGGAACGGATCTCCTCCTCCGAGCTGGGCAAAAAGATGGGGCTTACCGCCTCTCAGATCCGACAGGATCTCAGCTGCTTTGGGGAGTTCGGCCAGCAGGGCTACGGCTACAATGTGGACAGTCTCTATCAGGAGATTCGGGAGATCCTCCACCTGGACCGGGAGAAAGAGGGCATCCTCATCGGCGTGGGCAACCTGGGCTGCGCCCTGCTCCAGAACTTCAAGTTTGGCGACAGCGGCATCCATCTGTCCGCCGCATTTGACGTCTCCCCCCACCGCATCGGAACGGAGGTGGGCGGTGTGCCTGTACTGGACGCAGCCGGTCTGGCCGATTATCTGGCAGAGCATCAGGTATCCGTCGCCGTACTCACCCTCCCCGCCCGTTTTGCGGAGGAGACCGCCCGGCTGCTGATGGACCACAGCGTCCGGGGTATCTGGAACTTTACCAGCTTTGAGTTTGAGGCGGGCGAGGAACACCCCGATGTGGTGGTGGAGAGCCTGCACTTCTCCGATTCATTGCGAGTGCTGAGCTATTTGATCGGAGCGTAGCAACCATATATATAAACGTCCGACTGTGATCAGACAGTCGGACGTTTTCTTTTCCTTCAGTTTCCGTTTTTGCGGTACCGCAAAATCCGCCGGCTCATGGGAGGCACATTGAGATGCAGCGCACCATGCTCGGCCGTGATCTGATCTCCGCTGTCCAAATCGGTTGCAGCGGGGAAGCTCCAGGGGATGACGACTTCCGCCGATTCACTGCCGGCATTGACAGAGACGGCGATTGCCTCCTCCTCCAGCACACGGGCAAAGGAGATGTACTGTCTCTGACAGTTACCCCAGACAAAGTCGCCGGAGCGGAGGCATTCGTTTTCCTTACGCAGGTTGCCCAGCTGACGGTAGTAGGAGAGGAAGGTCTCGTCCTCCCTGCCCCAGGGATAGGTGCGGCGGTTAAAGGGATCCTCAAAGCCGGTCATTCCCACCTCGTCACCATAGTAGACGGTAGGCGCACCGGGGAAGGTGAAGAGCACCGCAAGACCCAGCTTGAGCCGCTTCCAGCCCCACTCGGCCTCCTGATCGGAGAGCTGATATTCAGCCCGCATCTCTTTGGACCATTCGTTGCGCTGAGAGCCCGTACCCAAATAGGTAAAGATGCGCAGCGTATCATGGGTGCCCAGAGCGTTCATGGCGGAGTAGAAGGCGGAGGGAGGATAGTTCTCCCGAATGGTCTCCATCCGCTGCTGGAAGTGGTCGCCGAAATCTCCCAGCAAAAAGTCGATGAGGGCAGAGCGGAAGGGATAGTTCATCAAGCCGTCCAGATGATGGCCCAAAAGGTGTTTGCGGCGGACGCCGTAGGCCACTTTGTTCGAGCCGTCCTCCCACACCTCGCCGATGACCACGGCGTTGGGGCTTTCCTTCCGGGCAGCTTCGTGGATGCCCCGGACGAAATCATCAGGCAGCTCGTCGGCCACGTCCAGCCGCCATCCGTCGGCTCCCGCCCGGAGCCATTTGCGGATGACGGAGTCTTCAGACCCGAAGATAAAGTCCCGATAGCTCTCGCAGTGCTCGTTCACGGCAGGGAGGGAGTAGATGCCCCACCAGGCCTCATAATCCTTCGGCCAGTTTTTGAAACAGAACCAGTCGTAGTAGGGGGAGTCCTTGCTCTGGCTGGCGCCCACGCTGTCATAAAAGCCGTCGCCGTTAAAGTAGCGGCTGACGTAGCCCGTGTGGTTAAACACGCCGTCCAGCATAATGCGGATGCCCCGGTCATGGGCAGCCTTGCAGAGGTCTTTAAAATCCTCGTTGCTGCCCAGCATGGGGTCGATATTGTCATAGTTGGCGGTACCGTAGCGGTGGTTCTCCGGCGCCTCAAAGATGGGGCAGAAGTAGATGGTCTCCACACCAAGAGAGGCAATGTAGTCCAGCTTCTCCTCCACGCCCTTCAGGCTGCCGCCGAAGAAGTCCCGGTTCCGAATCTCTCCCCGCTCATTGGGCCGCCAGACCGGCTCTTCGTCCCAGTTTTCATGTACCGTTCGGCCGCCCACCATGCCGGTGGGATCGGGTATCGAGGTGCGGCGGAAACGGTCGGGAAAAATCTGATAGCACATGCCCCGGCCAAACCAGTCCGGCACCGCATCTGTGGGGTCATAGACGGTGAGCTGATAACTGCCCAGCTCCCTATACTGGCCGTTCAGACCCTCCAGCCGGAAGGAATACCAGATCAGGCCCACATAGTCCCCCACCTCCAGCGAGGCGGTAAAGACGTCTATCCCCCGGTCGGTATCTGTCCAGACCAGCGGAATGTCTCTGGAGCGGCTGTCGTCAAACTCATATTTGACCACCAGCGTACCTCGGGAAAACCCCTCGCTTCGCTGGGGACGAAGGGTAAATTCCACCGTTGTGCCCGGCGTCACCGCGCCGTAGGGGCGCTTGTAGTCCAGACTGCGGGAATTGAAAATCTGGTTATCGTGCATACTCTATCGAACTCCTTCGATCCACTTTTCTCTCTGCTCAAAGGCCGCAAACCCGACCTATTATAGTATAGCACAGCTTCTCCGCTGTGAAAAGAGGAAGTTTTCCCTCATCCCACCGGAATCATTTCTCCCTCTGAAACGGTCAGAGGCGTCTTATCGGCAAAATACTCAGCCATAATGTCTGCGGCGATCACCGCTGTGGCGGCGCCGGAGCCGCCCTTTTCCACTGCCACGCAGATGGCGATCTCCGGGTCGTCGTAGGGGGCAAAGCAGACAAAGAGGCCGTTGGCATTCTCCTGTCCAAAGACCTGGGCAGAGCCGGTCTTGGCCCCTACCCGGATGCCCCTGGCATTCAGATCGGCAAAGGCGGCCTGCACCGTGCCGGTATTCTCCACCACCTCCGCCATGCCCTGCAAAATGGCGCTCCGATCCGTGTCCGAGAGGGGAACTGTATTTCGCACCTCAGGCGTATACCGGTACACCGTCTCCGACCCGTCGTAACTGGTGACGCTGCGGAGCAGATGGGCGCAATAGCGGGTGCCGCCGTTGACCACGGTGGCGATATAGTTGCAGATCTGCAGGGGAGTAAACTGGTTGTCGCTCTGGCCGATGGCAGAGGAGAGGGTGTTGCCGGGGTACCAGATGGTCCCGATCCGCTCACTGTACTCCGGACCGGCGTTGACGCCGACGGACTCGCTGAGCTCAATACCGGTGGGGAGTCCCAGACCATAGGCTCTGGCGTACTCGGTCAGCGTCTCAATGCCCAGCTGGCTGCCCACGGTGTAAAAAAAGATGTTGCAGGAGTCCCGGATGGCGTCACTCACCGTTTCCTCCCCGTGGGTGCCGCCGCTTTGGCGGTAGATCCAGCAGCGGAAGGTGGTGTCCAGATACTCCATTTTGCCGGTACAGCGGATGGTGTCATAGGGGGTGATCAGCCCTGTATCCAGTGCGGCAGTGGCGGTGACGATCTTATAGGTGGAGCCGGGGGCATAGGTACCCAGAAAGGCGCGGTTAAACAGGGGCTTTCCCTCATCTTCGGCCAGTTCCCGGTAGTTCTGCCGATAGGTATTCAGATCATAGGTGGGCCAGGAGGCCGCCGCCAGAACACTGCCGTCCCGGACGTCCATGACCACCACGGCGCTGCCTCCCGCCCCATCGTTGATTTCCTCGGTGTGAAGGGCAAGGGCCTCCTCAGCCGCCGCCTGAAGATCAATGTCAATGGTAAGGGCCACTGTATTTCCCGCCGCCGGCAGCTCGGCATAGTCCTGGCTGAGCAGAGTGCCGTCCAGTCCGGTGATGCGCCGGGCGATACCGGCCGTACCCTGCAAATAGTCCTCAAAGGCATACTCTGCCCCGGAAACACCCACAACGGCGTCCATGGCGTAGCCCCGCTCCTTATAGTTCTCCCCCGTCTCCCAGTTCTCTGCGGAGATGGCGCCTACCTGGCCCAGCAGATGGGCGGCGCAGGGAGTCTGATACACCCGGCGGGTGGCGGTGCGGATCTCCACGCCGGGGAGCCGTTCTTCCTTCACCCGGGTGATAAATCCGATGTCCACATCCTCGGCAAAATACCAGGTGGTGAACAAAATCTCCTCCTCCCGGAGGTAACAGGCATAGAGCACATCCAGCACCGCCTCATCCTCCGGCCCCTCCAGGCCGAAGGTGGCCAGCATAGCTTCCGCCGTTTTAGCCGGCTCCTCTGCCGCCATGGGCCACTCCATCTCCTCACACAGCCGGGCAAAGCGGGTCTGCTCCGTGGCTCCGTCCTCGTTCTGATAGGTAAAGGGCTGGTCAGAGACATACTGCCACTGCCCGTCCTGCCACTGGAGGGGCAGTCCGCCTTCATTGACGGCAATGGCCTGCTCCCGGCAGAGCTGGAGCAGGCGGCGGATCGTGTCGGTCTGGCGGGCATAGTCCCCCATTGCGTCTACGTCCAGCACCACCTGATAGACCGTCTCGTTTGTGACCAGAACGGTGCCGTTGCGGTCTGTGATCTCCCCACGGGCGGCCGCTACCGGAACCTGAGTCACCACCGTGTTGGCGGCGGTGGATTCGTCGATGTCAATGCCGTGGCGGATCTGCGCATCGTAGAGGACGATGAGAAACAGCATGGCCACCGCTCCCACAAGGCCGGCGACGATCCGGCCCCTGAAACGAAATGCTTTTTGCTTCATACGGGCTTAAAACTCCAAATCCGAACGGAATCTGCGGTAGATCCCCCAAAAGAACAGGTAGATGACCGGGGCAAAGAGGACGGAATAGGCAAACTCTCCTCCCGCTGTGGCCAGCACCGGCCCCGCCTCCTGATCGTCAAAAAACAGGCGGAGCAGCAGCTCCATCCCCTCCAATGCCCCGAGGCTGCCGGCGGCGCAGAGGAGATAGCCGTGAAAGGTTCTACCCAGCGCCTTGTTCACCGTGGCTCCGCAGAGGATGCCAATGGCGCAGTCGCACCAGATGAACCGGGCATGGCCCGGTCCAAGCGTCAGAGCGGAGAACAGCCCCGCAGTCACGCCAAAAACAGAGCCGGGCATGGCCCCCTCCAGAAAGCCCACTGCCGCCGCCGTCAGCGGCACCAGCATGGGGATCGCCCCCCACAGGGGGAAGCGGTTGAAGATACAGCGCTCGAAAAAAAAGCAGAGAAAAAAGGCCCCGGCGTAGGTCAGCCATTTGGGAAGCGTCCGGTCAGTGTTGCGCATAGTCTTCCCCTCATTCTACGATCTGGAAGTCCTTGATGACAAAGACCTCCTCCAGCCGATCCAGATCTGCCGCAGGGGCAAGGACGGCATACCGCTCTGCTCCGGAGGGGAGATAGTCCACCCGCTCCACCGTACCAATGACCAGCCCGGAGGGATAAATGCCTCCCATGCCGGAGGTGAGCACCTGATCCCCCTTCTCTGTCTCCGACTGGACGGAGAGATAGGACAGGCGGCACTTTCCCTCAGTCATAAGGGTCAGATCCCCCTCCAAAATGCCGTCCTCTCCGGTGGAGAACACCTGAGCGCCCAGAGAGATGTCCGGGTCCAGCACAGTGGAGACGGTGGACCAGTTCAGCCCCGCCTCCCGGACCACCCCCACCAGAGCACCCGTCTCGGTAATGACGCAGTCTCCCTGGCTGACGCCGTGGGCAGTGCCCTTGCTGATGGTCAGGGTGGCGGACCAGCTGGTGACGGTACGCCCGGTGACGGCAGCGGACTCAAAGACAAAGTCTGTCCGCTTTTCCCGCAGCTCCAACAGCTGGCGCAGCCGTTCGTTCTCCCGGAGGGCGGCGTTGGCCTCCCGGTTTTCCTGCTCCATTTGGGCCACCTGACCTTCCAACTCCGCCACCCGCTGCCGCAGGGCGTCATACTCGGTGGCATAGCGATAGACCCCCTGTCCCCAGCCTGTCACAGCAGTGCCAATGGCCCGGAAGGGGGTGGCTAAGACGCCCAGAGCGTTGGCCAGCGGATCCATGGGGATCAGCGCCGAGCCAATGGAGACCGCCGCTGTCAGCAAAAGGGCCGCAATGACCACAATGATTCCGTTTTTTCGAAAGAATTCCCTCACAGCGGATGCCTCTTCTTACAGTGTTGCAATACCGAATTCCCGGAGCATCTGCCCCAGCTTACAGACGGGCAGGCCCATCACGTTGAAGTAGTCGCCCCGGATGCCCTCTACCAGCAGAGCTCCCCGGCCCTGAATGCCGTAGGCCCCGGCCTTGTCCATGGGCTCTCCGGTGGCAATATAATGTGAAATTTCCTCATCCGTCAGCGCCCGAAAGACCACCTCTGTGGCCTCGTGGCGCACCAGACGGCGCCCACCCTGTATCACCACGACTCCGGTATAGACCACATGGGTCCGGCCGGAGAGGGTGCGGAGCATTTCTGCGGCCTCCCCCTCGCTGCGGGGCTTGCCCAGCACCTTGCCGTCCAGCGTGACAATGGTGTCTGCGGCAATGACCACATCGGCAGGGGCTGCCTGAGCCGCAACCTCCGCCCCCTTGGCAGCGGCCAGAGATTCCACCAGCCGATCCGGAGTCAGGGGGGCGGACATGTCCTCCTCCCCCCGGGCGGGGCGGATCTCAAAATCCGTCAGGCCCATCAGGCCCAGCAGCTCCCGACGCCGGGGAGACTGGGATGCCAGAATGATTTTCATGCCCTTTAGT
The DNA here is from genome assembly GCA_900314485.1 of uncultured Eubacteriales bacterium. Classification (GTDB taxonomy): domain Bacteria; phylum Bacillota; class Clostridia; order Oscillospirales; family Oscillospiraceae; genus Onthomonas. The sequence goes on along the minus strand of OMVL01000006.1, from coordinate 18,214 downwards.
TCCTTCCCGTAGAGCCGAAGCCGCCGATTCCCCGGGCGGTCTCGTCCAGCTCGTCGGCCTGCTCCAGTTCCGCCTGCACCACGGGAAGAATGGCCATCTGGGCAATGCGGTCCCCGGGCCGGATGGTATAGTCCTTGTCCCCGCTGTTTTGAAGGCCCACTTTGATCTCGCCCCGGTAGTCGCTGTCAATGACGCCCACGCAGTTGGAGGGGGCAATGCCAAACTTGACGCCAAGGCCGGAGCGGGCAAAGATGAGGGCCACAAAGTCCGGACCGGGCAGGGCAATGGCAATGCCGGTGGGAATGACTGCTCTGCCCCCGGAGGGAATGGTCACCGGCTCGTCCAGACAGGCGTGGAGGTCCATGGCGGCGGCGCCGGGGGTGGCGTAATAGGGTGCGGGAATTTCCCTGCCGATTTTGGGGGAAATTGCTTTCCAGGTTAGTTTCATGGGGTTTCTCTCTTTCTTTGTGTGTTTAAAGCATCATACAGAGGCCCGGCGGCAAACCGGCCCTCACTCCACATCCCGGAAATACAGCCCCCGGGTAATGTCTATGGGTGTATAGCTTCCCTTGCCCTGATAGCGCTCCAAAATCTGGACGCACTCTCTGGGATTCTCCGTGGTAAAGCTGAGACGCACCGCCCACAGGCCCAGCTTTTGATAGCTCTCCTGCTTGTCTGCCAAAAACAGCTTTTTGGAGTTAAAGATCTCGTTCCGACATCCTCTGGCCTTCAGAACGGGGAACTGGGCCCCGGTCCGGTCGGTCAGCACATTGGAGGCGTGGCAGTTGCAGCGCCCGCCCCGGTTGTGGATGATACAGTTCTCTGTAATCATCAGCGGCAGCCGGCCGTAGCCAATGATCTCGGTATCCAGGGGCTTATTCAAATCCCGGATGCGGGCCAGCCGCTGCTCAAAGGACAGCGTGGCGGAAATAAGCCCCATCTCCGTCAGTTTGGAAAGGGTCAGAGAGTTATAGACCCCCAAACCGAAGTCGCCCCGGCAGGTAAAGTCGTGACTGACGGCGATGGTCAATGCGCCCAGGTCCCCCACCAGTGCGGTGTAGACCCCCAGCTGCTTCACCTGCTCCAAAAGCGCATCCAGTTCCCGCCGTTCCTTGTCCCACAGAATACGGGGCATGGCGGCGCAGACCTCGATCCCCTGCTCCAGCGCACGGGAGACCAGCTCTGCCTGTTTGAGAATATGCTCCGGAGCCAGATAGATCACCTGGGGCTTGCAGGCGATGAGACTCTCTGTCAGCTGCTCCGGCGAGCGGAGAGAGACAGTGTAACCGGGCGTCTCCGTATGGTTCGTCCCCTTAGGCATGGACAGGGGTGCGCCGGTCCGGCGGCTGGGATGTGCGATCCGTTTCTGACTCAGATCGTCCAGCAGTCGCCGCCGCAGGTCGTTCAGGGCGGAGAGGGGGATGGAGAGTCCCCCGTCCGCAGCGATCTCCATCTCCTCCACATAATAGGGAGTGCCGCCGGTGCGCTCCAGCTGACGGCGAATGTCCTCCTCCGTCACTGCCCGATGGAGGGCCGGGGCAGGAGCGGGGCCTTCCAGCCGGACCTTATGGCCCTCGCTGTCCGCCGCCGTGATGCAGAGGGGCCGGCCGGCCTTCATCTCCACCGTCATGGTCACCGGCACTCTGGCGTGTTCTCTGTGATACTCCTGCCGGGTCCGGGCAAAGAGTTTTTCCGGCACCTGCTCTTTTTCGTGGATGCCGAACATGTGCTTTCCCGTCTTGCCCTGGTAATAGCCGTCGGTAAAGCCCTGGCGGTTAAAGGCGGCAGTCAGGTCCTCCAGCTCCTCACGGGTGGGCTGGCGCTGCTCCCGCAGAGCGTCTGAGTAGACCCGGGTGACGATGGCCACATACTCCGGCCGCTTCATCCGCCCCTCGATCTTGGCGCTGGCCACCCCCATCTCCTCCAGCTCCTGAAGGTGCCGCACAAGGGACATGTCCTTCAGGCTGAGGGGATAGCTGTCTGCCGTGCCGTCCCAGCCATACTTCATTCGGCAGGGCTGGGCGCACATGCCCCGGTTGCCGCTTCTGCCGCCGATGACAGAGGAGAGGAAGCACTGGCCGGAGTAGCACATGCACAGCGCCCCGTGGACAAAGACCTCGATCTCAATGGGGGAGCGGCGGCAGATATAGCGGATCTGCTCCCGGGACAGCTCTCTGGAGAGCACCACCCGCTCCATCCCCAGCGCGGCGCAGGCCATGACGCCGTCCAGATTGTGAACGGTCATTTGGGTGGAGCCGTGGACCGGGAGATCCGGGGCGATCTGTCTTACCAGCTCCGCCACGCCCAGATCCTGAACGATGAGCGCATCAACGCCGATGTCGCTGCACAGCCGGACCAGCTTGGCAGCCTGAGGCAGTTCCTTATCCGAGAGGAGCGTGTTGAGGGTGAGATAGACCTTCACGCCTCTCAGATGACAATAGTCTACCGTAGTCTTGAGGCCGTTTTCGTCGAAATTGGCGGCATTCCTTCTGGCGTTAAATTTTCCGTAGCCCAGATAGATGGCGTCGGCTCCGTTCTGGACGGCGGCTACCGCCGCCTCATAGGAGCCGGCCGGGGAGAGAATCTCCATCATCGGCTTGTTCCTCCAAAAAATCGGGGCTGTATGGCCAGCCCCTGTGTTTTTCTCTTACTTGCGGTTCTTCTTCAGCCGGGTCAGCTCCCGGCGGGTGTCCGCCAGCTCCTGCTTGAGCCGGGTGCTCTCCTCCAGACAGTCCTTCAGCTGGGTGCGAAGGGACTGGACCGTCTCCCCCTCCTTGGCGGCGGAATCCACGGCGTTGACGGCGGTGAGCACGGCGGCGTCCAGCGCCGAGACATGGCTCTGCTGGAGGACGGAGGTCATCATCTGATCTACCTGAGCCGCGGCGGTCTCTACGCCGGTCTGATCGTCGGTGGTAACCAAAGTATAGGGTCGTCCTGCAATCGTGACGGTGATCTTGTTCTTCATAGCTTCCTCCTGTTTGTGTGTTGAGAGGGATTGTAATAGGAATGTTACAGATATTATAACATAAGCTGCTGCGCAAATAAACCGTCGCACCGTGGAATTTTTTGCTGCGGTTGCATTTTTTCCGGCGAAAAGGCCGCTTTTTTGCGCCTTGCGCTGTTTGACTTGTTTTTCAGGCGTTTTCCTGCTATACTAAAAACTGATTCATACTGCATATCTCATATCGCACGCATCTGTAACGGGCAGTAGGATCCCGCCGGAGCCACAGCGTGCATGGCCCTGCGCAATATCGAAATAAAGGAATCGAAGCTACGTGAAGTTTACTGAACTGAATCTGCCAACGCCCATCCTCCGGGCCCTCTCGGAGCAGGGCTACGAAACTCCCACCCCCATTCAGGCCGGGGCCATCCCTCCCGCTCTGGAGGGCCGGGACGTGCTGGGCTGCGCCCGGACCGGCACCGGAAAGACCTGCGCCTTTGCCACCCCCATTCTGACCCGCTTAAACCAAAATCCCCGGAAGGGCCATCCCATCCGGGCGCTGGTACTCACCCCCACCCGGGAGCTGGCGCTCCAAAATCAGGAGTGCTTTGCTGCCTACGGCGCCTATCTCCCGCTGCGCAGCACCGTCATCTTCGGCGGCGTGGGCCAGAATCCCCAGGTAGAGGCCCTGCAAAAGGGCACAGATATTCTGGTCGCCACCCCCGGGAGACTGGCCGACCTCTACCAGCAGGGGTATATTGACCTGACTCAGCTGGAGATCTTTGTGCTGGACGAGGCGGACCGGATGCTGGACATGGGCTTTATCCATGATGTGAAGAAGATCCTCCAGTGGCTGCCGGAGAAAAAACAGACCCTGTTTTTCTCCGCCACCATGCCCAACGAGGTGCAAAAACTGGTAAACCAGTTGCTCCACGACCCTGTCCGCATTGCTGTGGACCCGGTGAACTCCACCGTGGACGCCATTGACCAGAGCTTGTACCGCACGGACAAGAGTAAGAAGATCAAGCTTCTGACCTGGCTGCTGCGGGAGCATGACTACCCCTCCGTTCTGGTTTTTACCCGCACCAAACACGGGGCCAACCGGGTGGCAAGAGATCTGGAAAAGGCGGGCATTACCGCCGCCGCTATCCACGGAAACAAGTCCCAGACCGCCCGTCAGACCGCCCTGGCCGACTTCAAATCCGGCAAGCTCCGGGTGCTGGTGGCAACGGACATTGCAGCCCGGGGCCTGGACATTGAAGGTCTGGCCTGCGTGGTGAACTACAACCTGCCCGATGTGCCGGAGACCTACGTCCACCGCATCGGCCGCACCGGCAGAGCCGGACAGGCGGGCATTGCCCTCTCCTTCTGCGACGTCAGCGAGCTGGAGGAGCTGGCCGCCATTGAAAAACAGCTGAAAAAGCCCATTCCCACCGTCGAGACCCACCCATACCCTATGGAGGAGTTGGAAGTGCCGATGAAAGACAGCAGAGGCAGAAAAATCAACCCTGAGGACGCCGAGGCCAGAGCCGCCGCCCGGGAGCAGAGCCAAAAGCGCCGGGAGAAGCTGCGCACTATGGCCGAGCAGGCTAAGGAGCAGCCCGCACCTGCCCCTTCCAAAGCAGACGGGAAGCAGGAGCGGAAGAATCGTCCTGCGAAAAACCGAAAGGAGCGCCCTGCCAAGCCCTCCGCCGCCGCAACCGAGCCGGTCCTCAAGCCGGAGGAGGATGTGGGCAGCTACGCCGACTGGGTGAAGTACCGTTCCTCCACCCGTCAGCCGGAGCGCAAGCCCTATTCCGCCACCGCTCTGGACGAGCTGCTGGCTCTGCCCGATTTTGCCGACGAGCTGGGCTATGACCGGATCGGCAAGCAGCCCTCCAAGGGCCGCAAGGCCATCTCCGGCGGCAAGGTGATGGACGCTACCGCCAGAATGTTCCTCAAGGGCAGCGCCCCGGAGGAAGCAGAGATCGCCGAGGAGCCGTCCCCCCGTGAGCGCAGGTCCTCCCGCCGCAGCAGCCCCCGGAAGGAGCGTCCCGCCCCTGCAAAGCAGCAGCCCGCTCCCGCTCCCGCAAAGGCCGCCGCAAAGGACGGACAGCCCAAGGCAAAGAGCGGCAGCAAGCGCCGCCGCACAGTAAGAGGCCCCAAGGCTCAGCCCGCCGCTCCCGCTCCTCAGGCAGAGCAGAAGCCGAAGCAGCAGCCTCAGAAGGCAAAGCCCCAAAAGCAGTCCCGTCCCGCCCACCGGCGTTCTGCCCCCGCCCAGAAGAGCGAGGGCAGCGAGGGCAAGAGCCTGATCCATCCCTACTATCTCTCTGACTCCAAGGGGAAACGCTGATATGACCATTGTTTACTATCTTGCAGCCGCCCTGCTGGTGGCGCTGGATCAGGTGACGAAATTCCTGACCCGCACCTATCTTGCCGGGCAGGGCACCGTCACAGTGATCCCAGGCGTGGTGGGGCTGGCCTACGTGGAAAATACCGGCATGGCCTTTTCTGCCTTTAGCGGCTATACCGCCGTTCTGGCGGTGCTCAGCTTTGTGGTCTCTCTGCTGCTGATCGTGGCCATTAAAAAGCGGTGGCTGCCCCATCCCTTCTGCCAGTGGATGCTGGCACTGATCCTGGCAGGCGCTGTGGGCAACCTGATCGACCGGGTGTTTATGGGCTACGTCACCGATATGATCAAGACCCTCTTTATGGACTTTGCCGTCTTTAACTTGGCGGACTGCTGTGTGGTCATCGGCACCATTGCCCTGGCCGCCTACCTGATCTTCTTCTACAAGGAGGACAAGTCCTCTAAAACCAAGGAGAAGCAGCCGTGACCGTCCTCACTCTGGCTGCCGATGTCTCCGGTGAGCGGGCCGACCAGTTTCTCAGCCGCTCGGTGGCGGGTCTGACCCGCTCCGCCGCACAGAAGCTGATGGAACAGGGGGCCGTCACGCTGAAGGGCAGCCCCGTCAAAAAAAACGCCAAACTGGACGCAGGGACCGTGTTGGAGGTCTCCCTCCCCGATCCTCAGCCCCTGGATGTGGCGCCCCAGAATATCCCGCTGGACGTGGTCTATGAGGACGAGGACGTCATTGTGGTGAATAAACCGGTAGGACTGGTAGTCCATCCCGCCCCCGGGCATCCGGACGGGACGCTGGTCAACGCCCTTCTCTACCACTGCGGAGACTCCCTCTCCGGCATCAACGGCCAGCTTCGCCCCGGCATCGTCCACCGCATCGACCGAGACACCAGCGGGCTCATCATTGCCGCCAAAAATGACGCCGCCCACCTGGCTCTCTCCGCTCAGCTGGAGGATCACTCCCTGGCCCGCACCTACGAGGCGGTTGCCGTGGGCCGGTTTCGGGAAGATTCCGGCACAGTGGACGCTCCCATTGCCCGGCATAAAACAGACCGGAAGAAAATGGCTGTCGATCCCGCCGGCCGCCGGGCCGTGACTCACTGGAGCGTTTTGGGCCGGTATGAGGGCTATACCCATATCCAATGCAGACTGGAGACCGGCCGCACCCACCAGATCCGGGTGCATATGGCCCACGTTGGCCATCCCCTTTTGGGCGACACAGTCTACGGGGCGAAGCGGCCGGTAAAGGGGCTTGCCGGGCAGTGTCTTCACGCAAAAGAGCTCACCTTCCGCCACCCTCGGACGGGGGAACAGATCACCGTGACCTGTCCGCTCCCGGACTGGTTTCAGGAACAGCTGGACAGGCTGCGCCGCGAGGGGGCGTGACCCCCTTGACAGGGTGTCCGTTTCGTGTAAAATAGACATTAGACCGCAAGTGAATAGAACACAGGGGCGCTGGGGGACATCCCCGGCTGAGATAGGAGCAAATCGCAGCTCCAGTCACCTAAATACCTGATCCGGGTAATGCCGGCGTAGGAAGCTGTTTTTTGTAGCATTTTGTCTGCTTTCGTACCGCATTGTTCTGGACGCAATGCGGTACTTTATTATTTGGAGGTTTTCTTGATGAATTCCCGCAAACAAATTCGTGCCCTTACCGAGGGCGCACTGCTGGTGGCCGCCGCACAGATCCTCAGCCTGCTCAAGCTGTGGGAGATGCCCTGGGGCGGCTCCGTCGTGCTGGCCATGGTGCCTGTCATTCTCTATGCCGTCCGTTGGGGCCTTGGCCCGGGGCTGCTGGCCGGTTTTGTGTTCGGCGTGCTTCAGTTCATGTTTGACGGCGGCTTTGCCATCGGCTGGCAGTCTATGATCGGCGACTATCTGCTTGCCTTCACCGTACTGGGTCTGGCAGGCATCGCCAAAAAGCGGAAGGGCGGCATCTTTATCGGCACCGTCATCGGCGGCGTCGCCCGGTTCCTGGTCCACTATGTGGTAGGCGCTACCGTCTGGGCGGCGTATATGCCGGAGAACTTTCTTGGCATCACCATGACCACACCTTGGTTCTACTCCCTGCTTTATAATATTCTCTACATGGGTCCCAACATTGTCATCACGCTGGTGGTCTTTGCCCTGCTGTATAAACCTCTCGGCAAATACCTCCGGGGCGAGGATGTGGCGAATTTGTAATTTGCATCCTGCCTTTTCCTATGGGCGCACTCTGTGCGTCCATATTTTTTGCCTGATTTTCTTATATTTGTGCAGTTTTGAAATTTATACCGCCTTGACAAACCCTATTTCCGTGATATAATTTAGCACATAAAAGCAGCAAAGTGTTAAACTGTCTGCTTTGAAACTATGATTATGAAGAAGAGGATGAAAACATGAAACTGACAAAGAAGCTGCTGGCTCTCGTGCTGGCACTGGTCATGTGTCTGGCTCTGGCCGCCTGCGGCGGCAGCAACAGCGCCGACAAGGGTCATTACACCATCGGCATCTGCCAGCTGGTTCAGCATGACGCTCTGGACGCCGCCACTCAGGGCTTTAAGGACGCCGTGGTCGCCGGTCTGGGCGAAGAGAACGTCACCTTCGACGAGCAGAACGCTCAGGGCGACTCCGCCACCTGCTCCACCATCGTCACCGGCTTTGTGGCAAACAACTATGACCTGATCATGGCCAACGCCACTCCCGCCCTCCAGGCTGCCGTCTCCGCCACCACCGAGATCCCCATTCTGGGCACCTCTGTCACTGACTACGGCACCGCTCTGGCTGACGAGGCGCTGGATCCCGCTGCCGGCACCGGCATCAATGTCTCCGGCACCTCTGACGGTGTGCCTGCTCAGCTGTATGTGGATCTGCTCAACGAGCTGGTTCCCGGCGCTCAGAACGTCTCCGTCCTGTATTGCTCCGCTGAGGCCAACTCCGTCCTCCAGGCCGAGCAGTTCAAGGAGATTGCCGAGGCCAATGGCGTCACCGTCACCATCTATACCTTTGCCGACTCCAACGACATCCAGTCCGTGGTGACCGCCGCTGTGGCTGACGCCGACGCACTGTACATCCCCACCGACAACACCGCAGCCTCCAACATGACCATCGTGGCCGGCGTGTGCGAGCCTGCCGGCATCCCCGTCATCTGCGGCGAGGAGAACATGATGGCAAACGGCGGCCTTGTTACCGTCTCCATCAGCTACTACGACATCGGCTATGAGTGCGGCAAGCAGGCTGTCTCCATCCTGAAGGACGGCGCTGACGTCTCCACCCTGCCCATTGGCTACGCTGCCAACCCCGTCAAGGAGTACAACCCCGACTATGCTGAGGCCATCGGCTTCACCGTGCCCGACGGTTACGTCGCTTACGTCCCTGCCGAGTAATTTGCAGCGCAATTTCTGATAAAATCCCGGCCAACTCTTTCATTGGCCGGGATTTTGTACTATAATATCTCTTGATTTTGTAGAACTCAAGAGAACGCATTTTGCGAAACCAAGAGAATTTGGAGGATTTTTCATGCTGGCTTATTTCTCGTCTCTCTCTCCCATCGCCCTGCTGAACTCCTGTCCCGGCGGCGTGGCTCAGGGCCTGATCTGGGGCATTATGGCGCTGGGTGTCTATCTCACCTTCCGGGTGCTCAATGTGGCTGACCTGACGGTGGACGGCTCTCTGGCCACCGGCGGCGCTGTGTGCATCATGCTGGTGCTGAACGGAGTGAACCCCCAGGTAGCGCTGTTGGTCTCCTTTGTCTCCGGGCTGTTGGCCGGACTGATCACCGGCTTTCTGCATACGGCACTGGGCATCCCTGACATTCTGGCGGGCATTCTGACCCAGATCTCCCTCTATTCTATTAACCTGAACATCATGGGCAAGGCCAACCAGTCGGTGAATGTGAACAAGGTCTCCTTCCTGTTTACCTCCAACGCAAAGCTGCTGGTCCGGACCATCGGTCTGGTGGCCCTGGTCTGCGTGGCGCTCATCGCCCTTTTGTATTGGTATCTGGGTACGGAGACGGGATCTGCCATTCGGGCCACCGGCACTAATCCCAACATGTCCCGGGCCCAGGGCATTAACACCAACCTGATGAAGGTGGTAGGCCTGGCGCTCAGCAACGGTCTGGTCGCCCTCTCCGGCGGTATTCTGGCCCAATATCAGGGCTTTGCCGATGTGAACATGGGCCGTGGCGCCATCGTCATCGGACTGGCCGCCGTCATTATCGGCGAGGTGCTGGGCGAGGCCATCATCGGCAAGCGGCTGAATATGGCTCTGCGGCTGCTGTGCGTGGTCATCGGCGGCATCATCTACTACATCGTCTATGTCTTTGTCCTGTGGCTCAAATTCCCCGCGGACGACATGAAGCTGCTCACCGCCATCGTGGTGGCAATCTTCCTTGCCGTCCCCTATCTCAAGGGCAAGTATTTTACCCGGAGCTACGCTGTCAAGTATATGACCCGGTCCATGCGTAAAAAGAAGGAGGAGAACTGAGATGCTGGAGATCAATCGTGTCAGCAAGACCTTTAATCCCGGCACCGTCAACGAAAAGACGGCCCTGGACGGTCTCACCTTCCACCTGAATCCCGGGGATTTCTGCACCGTCATCGGCGGCAACGGCGCCGGCAAATCCACCATGCTCAACGCCATTGCGGGTGTGTGGCCGGTGGACAGCGGCAATATCATTATCGACGGCAAAAACGTCACCCAGCTCCCCGAGCACAAGCGGGCCGCCTATCTGGGCCGTGTGTTCCAGGATCCCATGACCGGCACCGCCGCCACCATGGGCATTGACGAAAATCTGGCGCTGGCTGCCCGGCGCGGCCGCCGCCGCACGCTGAAGTGGGGCGTCACCAAAGACGAGCAGGCCCGGTACAAGGAGCTGCTTACCGGTCTGGATCTGGGTCTGGAGGACCGTCTGACCTCCAAAGTCGGCCTTCTCTCCGGCGGACAGCGGCAGGCCATCACCCTGCTGATGGCAACGCTGAAGCAGCCCAAGCTGCTTCTCCTGGATGAGCACACCGCCGCCCTGGACCCCAAGACCGCCGCCAAGGTGCTGGAGCTCACCGACCGCATCGTCTCCGAGCACAAGCTGACCACCCTGATGATCACCCACAATATGCGGGACGCCATTGCCCACGGCAACCGTCTGGTGATGATGAAGGACGGCAAGATCATTCTGGACATCTCTGGTGAGGAGAAGAAAAAGCTCACCGTGGAGGATCTGCTGGAGAAGTTCTCCGTGGCCTCTGGCGACACGCTGGACAATGACCGGATGATTTTGGGGTAAATGTAACAGAAAAACCATGTAGGGGTGCGGCTTGCCACACCCCTACCTTTTCTTTTGAGGGGGTGTGCCAAGGCGCACCCCTACAGTTATGATTCGTAACGGCACTACGTCATATGGTCAGCGTCCCGTGCTCGTCCTCAATGAGCAGCAGCAGCTTTTCCTCGTGGCAGGTCTGGGCGTTGATATAGCACAGCACATGGCCGCCGTCCTCCGCCTCGCCCAGAAACTCCCAGCACTCCACCTCGTTCTCCCCCCGGGTGGGAATGACCGTCAGTCGGCGGTCCAGCACTGTGAGCAGCGGTGAGACACACTCCTCCGCCTGCTCCTGAGAGACCACCGGCTGGGGCAGGTCCCGCTCCCGGTGGTTGGTGAGATAACCCTGTCCCTCAAAGCCCAGAATACTGCCGTCCGCCATGGAGACGGAGACCTTCACCAAATCGGGATAGCATCGCACGCCGTCGGGTGCATAGCAGAAGTTGGCGGTGAGAATATTATTGTGGACAGAGTAGTAACTCTCCTCCATTTCCTCCAGACCAAGGGAGGCCAAAAATGCCTGGGCCTTTTGGACCGCCTCGTCGGCGGCAAGCGTTGCCCCCTCGGGTGTGCCTTGGGTAAAGCAGGAGAGGAGCAGGCCGCCCTGCCGGGTAATCTGTACCGTTCTCACCCCGTCTGCTCCGGTACAGGTATAGGCGGGCAGGGTGCCCTCTACCTGGCCGGTCACGGTCAGGTCCTCCCAGCCGGTCAGCCGTTTTGCCGCCGCCAGCGCCTCTGTCTCGGAGATTTCCGCCTGCCCCTCGGTCGCAGCAGGCTTGCGGCCCGTCAGGTGCTGGGAAAAGGGCCCGTCGTAGATCAGGCTGGGCATCTCCGGGAACTCCGCCTCCACCTTTTTAAAGCCGGAGAGATCCGTCTCTCCTGTTGTGCTCTGGCTCTGACTGAGCCGCTCCTCCGCCTGGGCCACGTTGTCAATGGTAAAGGAGCCGTCAAACAGCTGCAATTCCAGCTCATTTAACTGGTCGGACAGCTGCCGGGCGGCAGCGGAGAGCTCCTTCCAGTTCTCCCGGTTCTCCCCCTCCGGGCAGGCGCCCTCCACCGCTGCCTGGCGGGAGAGAGACTGGGCGTAGTCTCCTACGGTGGCCACGAAAGAGGCCGTCTGCTCCAATTCCACATTGCTGAAGGGCAGCTGACCCAGGGCCAGCTGGGCGGCAGTGGCCTGGGCATACACCTGATCGCAGAGCGAACAGAGCATGGGGGCGGAGGTGACGTAGACCCCCTTTTGCAGGGCGGTATCCATCTGGTCCAGACTGTCCGTCACCTCGGAAAAGGCGTGTAAATAGCTGTTGGTCACCGCCCGCTGGAGCTGGGCAGACCGGTTATGCTCCCTGAGGGCAATGCCGCCCAGCACCACAAAGGCGGCACACAGATAGCTGACCAGCCGGACTCTTCCCCGGCGGCTCATATGGAAAAACATGGCGCATACGCCCCTTTCCAAATCATTCTGGTATCAGCATCGGTCAAATTCCGCTTTCCTATGTCTGGAAAGATATTCCGAAGAAAAAAAGATTGTGTGCAATCAGTTTTTCTCTCCCGTTCTGTTGCAATTTTTTGTATAAGCGGGTACAATAAGAGCAGATAGACAATACGGGAGTGAACAGCATGTATGATATTTTGATCCTGGGCAGCGGCCCCGCCGGTCTCTCTGCCGCAGTAGCGGCCCAGGGCCGGGGCAAGCAGTGCCTGGTCATCTCCAACTCCGGCAGCAGCAATCCCCTGACCAGAGCGCCGATCATCCACAATTATCTGGGTCTGCCCGGTCTCAGCGGTCAGGCGATGCTGGACAAATTTCTGGACCACGCCCTCAGCATGGGAGCGGAGCTGCGCACCGGTCGGATACTGACCGTAATGGAGCTGGACGGGGTGTTTTACCTCACCGTAGGCAGCGATGTGTATGAGGGCAAAAAGCTGATTCTGGCCGGCGGCGTCCAACGGGGCCAGAAGTACCCGGGCGAAGCAGAGCTGCTGGGCAGCGGCGTCAGCTACTGCGCCACCTGTGACGGCATGCTCTACCGCAAACGCCCCGTCGTCGTGGTCGGCCGGGCCAAGGACGCCCCCCTGGAGGCCAACTACCTCAGCCAAATCGGCTGCCAGGTCACCTACGTCAGCCCCACCGAGCCTGTGGGTCTGGACGGTCATATCCCCGCTGTCCGGGCCAACCGGCTGGAGATTTTGGGTGAGGGCTCTGTTACCGGCGTCTGTGCCAACGGGGCGGTCATACCCTGTGACGGGGTCTTTGTCCTCCGGGAGTCCGTGGCCCCCAATGACCTGCTGCCGGAGCTGGCAATTGAGGAAGGATATATCAAGGTGGACCGGCAGATGCGGACCAACCTCCCCGGCGTCTACGCCGCCGGGGACTGCACCGGAAAGCCCCTTCAAATTGCCAAGGCAGTGGGCGAAGGTCTCATCGCCGGAGAGGCCGCCGCAGAGGCCATTGAGGCAGAAAGCAAGTAAATTCATTGACAGAAAGGAAGTCAAATCATGTCTAACGTCATTCATTTTAACTCCCGCAAGGAGCTGGAGGAGGCCGTCGATCACAATTCCGTCGTCCTGGTGGACTACTGGGCAACCTGGTGCGGTCCCTGCAAGATGATCGCTCCCGCCATCGAGAAGCTGGCAGACGCCTACGCCGGCAAGGCTGTTGTGGGCAAGGTGGATGTGGATCAGCTCTCCGATCTGGCCCAGGAGGCCGGGATCATGAGCATCCCCTGCATCATTGTCTTTAAGGACGGCGTGGAGCTGAACCGTGTGGTGGGCGCCCGGCCCTATGACGCCCTGGCTGCCCTGCTGGACGAGGCACTGTAACATTCCATCTGAAACGGCGCAAGGACCCATCGGACATGCTGTCCGATGGGTCCTTGTTATATTCCGGTCAAATCAAAGGAGGGGATGTATTCACGATCAGCAGACTCCGCCTCCTGGGTAAAGCCCTCCAGGCCCAGATTTTCCATGTACTCCCGCACACTTCGGCTCTCGCCCTTGCGCAGCCGCCTGTTCAGCTCCGGAAACTCTGCGGGCACTCTACCCCAGGGGAGATACTGGCTCATGAGGGAGAAGAGCACCGTTTTGGGCGGAAAGGTCTCCGCCACCCAGTCCATGATCTCCTTGGCGGCGGCAGCTTTGCCGGGGAGAACGAGGTGCCGGATGATGACGCCCTTTTTCAGAAGACCGTCCTTCATCACATAAGGTCCCGTCTGGCGGACCATCTCACAGACGGCAGCCTTGGCCGTCTCCACATAGTCCGGGGCCCCCGAATAGCGGAGAGCGTCGGCGTCCGAAGCGTACTTGAAGTCGGGCAGGTAAATGTCCGCCTTACCCTCCATGGCCTTGAGGGTCTCCACCCGCTCATAGCCCCCGGAGTTCCACACCACCGGGACAGACAGGGGCCGGTCCAAAACCGCACGGACCACGTGGGCATAGTGAGTGGGGGTGACAAAGTTGATATTGTGGGCGCCCTGACCGATCAGGGCATGGCAGATCTCCCGGATCCGCTCGACAGTCACCGTCTTTCCAAACTTCTGCCGGCTGATCTCGTCGTTCTGACAGAAAACGCATTGAAGATTGCAGCCGGAGAAGAAGATGGTGCCAGAGCCGTTTGTCCCGGAGATAGGCGGCTCCTCCCAGTGGTGCAGCGCCCCTCTGGCCACCACCGGCAGACTGGGCATGCCGCAAAAGCCGCCTCCCTGTGTCTCAGTCCGCTCCGCGCGGCAGCGGCGGGGGCAGAGATCGCAGATCAGCTCCATGTCCCCGCCTCCTCTCGCAGCCGGGCCTCCACATAGGGCAGGAACGCCTGAAAGGCGTTGGGGACGGCATACCGGTCCCGCAGCGCCGCCCGGTCCGCCCAGACCCAGCCCTCAGGCAGGTTGTCGTCAGAAAGCGTGATCGCCACGCCCTCCATCCGCCACTCGATGTGGGTGAAGATGTGCTTGCCCCTGCCCGCCTGCTCCATGTTGGCCGCATTCAACGACCAGGGCATGCCCTCTCCGGTCAGGTAGTTGGGAAACTCCCACAGGGAGGCCAGCAATCCCCGCTCCGGCCGCTGCCGGAGAGCCACCCTGTCTTGGCAAAAAATCAGGCAGACGGTGCGCTCTTCCACCCGCCGGGCCTTTTTGGGAGCCTTGCGGGGAATCTCCGCCGTTTTCTCCTCCAAGTGCGCCCGGCACATGGGGGAGAGGGGACACTGATCGCACAGCGGCGCACCGTTGGGCAGACACACCAGCGCTCCCAGCTCCATGAGGGCCTGATTGAACTGGCCGGGAAAGTCCAGAGGGATGATGTCGCTGAGGGCAGCGCGGATTTTTTCCTTCGTCTCCGGCTTTGCAATGTCGGAGGGGTCTGCAGTGACCCGGGTGACGACCCGGAGCACATTGCCGTCCACCGCCGGGACCGCTTCCCCGAACGCAATAGAGGCGATGGCCCCCGCCGTATAGTCTCCCACGCCTTTCAGGGTCAGAATGTCCTCATAGCGGGAGGGAAATGCGCCGCCCCAGTCCTCCATGACCTGCCGGGCTGCCTTTTGCAGGTTTCTCGCCCGGTTATAGTAGCCCAGCCCCTGCCACAGCTTGAGCAGCTGCTCCTCCTCCACCCGGGCCAGGTCCGACACCGCGGGCAGAGCCTCCATAAACCGTGCAAAATAGCCCAGAACGGCGGCCACTCTCGTCTGCTGGAGCATGATCTCCGACACCCAGACCTTGTAGGGCTGCGGGTCGCTCCGCCAGGGCAGGGTCCGGGCATGGGAGCGGAACCAGTCCAGAAGGGGGAAGATGATGTCATTGAGTTGTCCCGGCTGTTGGGGCATAGCGTTCACCTGTCTCTGTTGGATATGAGCATATTATATCTGTCTGTCTCCGGAATTGCAAACGGCGTTTCCCCCGCCTTGACATTCCCTCCTCTCAGAGGGTACAATGATGCACAGAGCAGTGTGAAGGAGGGACGCACATGGGGCTTAAAAAAGCGGTATTTGATTTTGTCAAGGGCCATCCCGGTCTGCGGCTTGGGCTGAGGCGGCTGCTCCGGGTCCTTCGGGCGGGAGTCTATCGGCTGAGGACGCCGGGCGTCAGACCGGATCCGCATACGGTCCTCTTTTGCTCCTACCACGGAAAAAGTGCCTCCTGCAGTCCCAGAGCTGTCTATGAGCGGATGCGCTCGGACCCCGCCTACCGGGACTACCGCTTTTTCTGGGCGGTGAGCCAACCGGAGCGGTTTGCCGATCTGGCCGCAGACCCCCGCACAGAGGTGATTTCCTTCGGGGGCGCCGCCTTTGAGCGGGCCATGGCGGGAGCGGGGTACTGGATCTTTAACATCACCCTGCCGGAGCATATCAGCCCCCGGAGGGGGCAGACCTACCTCCAGTGCTGGCACGGCACGCCCCTGAAACGCCTGGGCTATGACATCCAAGAGGACGGCAATGCCATGAACTCTCTGGCGGAGATCCATCGGAAATACCGTCTGGAGGGGGAAAAGGTGGACTATTTTCTCTCCCCCTCTCCCTTTGCGTCAAAGTGCTTCCGCTCGGCGTGGCAGCTGGGCCGCTGGGGCAAGAGTGACGCCATTTTAGAGGTGGGCTATCCCCGAAATGACCGGCTGGTAAACGCCGCCGAGGAGGAGCGGACGGCCCTGCGGCGCAAGCTGGGGATCCCTCACGGAAAGAGAGCCATTCTCTACACTCCCACCTTCCGGGACGATCAGCACATCTCCGGCCAGGGCTACGCCTACCGCCCGGCGGTGGATTTTGACGAGCTGCGTCAAAAGCTGGGGAAAGACCACGTCATTCTCTTTCGGGCACACTATCTGGTGGCCTCCGCCTTTGACTTCTCCGCCTATCCCGGCTTTGTGCTGGATGTCTCCGGTGTGGAGGAGATCAATGATCTCTACATTGCTTCCGACCTGATGATCACCGACTATTCCAGCACCATGTTTGACTATGGGGTGCTTCGCCGGCCCATCCTGTTTTATATGTACGATCTGGAGCAGTACCGGGACCGGCTGCGGGGCTTCTACTTCGATTTGAATGAACTCCCCGGCACCATTTTGACCCGGCAGGACCAACTGGCTCCCGCCATTTTGAATACGAAAAATTTTGTCTGGACAGACGAGTGGGAGGCCTTCCGCCAGAGGTTTGCGCCGCTGGAGGACGGAAAGGCCGCCGACCGGGTGATTCAGGCACTGTTTAAAGAGGGTTGATACTGTGAGTATAAAAGATACCGTCCGCAAGAGCCTGAAGCGCGGCTCTCCCCTGTTTCAGGCAGTCTATCGGGTTTATTATCTGGCCGTCTGCGGCCTTTACAATCTGGTCCGGCTCACCACAAGGCTGGACAGGCATCTCGTCCTTTTTGACGCCTTTCAGGGCCGGCAGTACACCTGCAGTCCCAAGGCCCTCTATGAGCAGATGCGCTCGGATCCCGCCTATGAGAACTACCGCTTTCTCTGGGCCATGACGGAGGACGCGGAGAAAAAGAACCGTCTTGCCGACGGGCGTACGAAGGTTGTCCGATACAACTCCCGGGCTTACAAGCTGGCCTGCGCCAGAGCGGGGTATATCGTCACCAACTCCATGCCCCTGGGCTTTTTCCGGCTGAGAAAGGGCCAGCAGCTCATTGAGACCTGGCATGGCACGCCGTTAAAGCGGCTGGGCTGTGACATCGCCGTGGACAGCAACAGCGTCAATACCGCCGACGAGATCCACAAGCGCTACCGCAAGCGGGTGCGGAAAATATCCGTTCTCCTCTCTCCTTCCGATTTCTACACCGAGAAGCTGACCTCCGCCTTCGACCTGAAGGGGGCGGGCAAGAATGTGCGCATCATCCAGCAGGGCTATCCCAGAAACGACTTTCTGTGCCGCTTTACGGCGGAGGATGTTGCCGCCATCAAGGCCCGGCTGGGGGTGCCTGAGGGCAAGAAGGTCATTCTCTACGCCCCCACCTTCCGGGACAACCAGAAGCTGGACAAGGCCTATTCCTACAGCTTTACGCTGGAGATGGACTTCGACCATCTCCTGAATGCTCTGGGAGAGGACTACGTCATTCTCTTCCGGCCTCACTACTTTATTGCAAATCAGTTTGATTTTGACCGGTACAAGGGCAGAGTCATCAATGTAGCCGGGGTAGACGACGTGAATGAGGTCTACGTCATCTCCGACCTGCTCATCACCGACTATTCCAGCGTGTTCTTTGACTACGCCATTTTGAAGCGGCCCGTGCTGCTCTTCATGTACGATCTGGAGCTGTATCAGGGCCAGCTGCGGGACTTTTACATTGACCTTGACGACCTCCCCTTCCCCATCCTCCGCAAGCAGGAGGAACTGGAACAGGCCATTTTGGACCAGCTGAACGGCGGGTTCCGCTATACGGAGACGTATGAGAAATTTAACCGGACCTACACTCCCATGGATGACGGGAAGGCAAGCCAGCGGGTACTTAAGGAGATTTTTCCAGAATAGGCAAAAGAGCCTCCGCCGTTTGGTGGCTCTATCGGAGGGCGGCGGAAATTTTTCCTCGGGCACCTATTCCCCCTGCCATTACCTCACCACAGGTAAGTATCCACGCCTGATTGAATGGGTCAGCTTATTTTGTCCTTGACATGGGGAGCATTTTCATCCTCTTAAGGGTCAAAATAAGGG
>OMVL01000043.1 GCA_900314485.1 uncultured Eubacteriales bacterium | reverse complement strand
GGACGTTCCCTCTGACTATGTGGGCAGCGCCATCGAGGCTCTGGGCAACCGAAAGGGCGAGATGGTGGACATGACTCCGGTGGGAGGCCGTATGAAGATTGAATTTTTGATCCCCTCCCGCGGCCTGTTCGGCTATCGGAACGAGTTTTTGACTGCCACCAAGGGCGAGGGGATTATGACCTCTGTCTTCGACTCCTATGCCCCCTTTAAGGGCGAGCTGCAGCGCCGGAACACCGGTTCCCTCATTGCCTACGAGACCGGCGAGGCGGTGGCCTACGGCCTGTTTAACGCCCAGGAGCGTGGCGCCCTCTTCATCGGCGCCGGCACTCCCGTCTACGAGGGCATGGTGGTGGGCCAGTCTCCCAAGGTGGAGGACATCACCGTCAATGTCTGCAAGAAGAAGCAGCTGACCAATATGCGCGCCTCCGGCTCTGACGAGGCCCTGCGTCTCATCCCGCCCAAGCAGATGAGTCTGGAGCAGTGCCTGGAGTTTCTGGCGGACGACGAGCTGCTGGAGGTCACGCCCCACAACCTCCGGCTGCGCAAGCGGATCTTGAATCACGAGCTGCGGATGAAGGCGCTGAAGGGACACAAAAAGTAAATCTGACGCAAAACGCCCCCGGTCAAGCGACCGGGGGCGCACAGCTTGTCAAAGAACCTCGTAGAGTTCCGCCCGGAAGGGCGTCTTTGATGCAAGGTCAGTTTTCCAGAGCGGTCAGATCAACGCTGATGGGGACAGAGATCTCCCGGTCGTCACTGGAGGACACTGTTGCCGTAAAGGACAGCTCTTGCAGGGGCGTGCTGCGATCCATGTCCAGCGCCTCCAATTCGTCCCAGTCCAGACACAGATCGAAACTCTTTTTTCCTGCCTCGGAAAGGCTGGCATATCCCCAGCCGCTCAGCAAGGATTCTTCGCTGCCGTTGAGGGAGATGCTGTCTTCGTCCACCTCAAAAAAGTATCCGTCCTCGGACTGATTTTCCAGATAGAAGGAAAAGACCAGCTCATAGGACGAGGAGCGCATGTCGGTCAGATAGAGGGAAAGACCGTCCGCCGACCAGACGGGCACCTGAAGGTCAAAGGGCTTGTCCTCGCCGGCCCCGGCGGAGGTGGTGAGCGCAATGGGAATGCTGTGTCCCACGTAATTCCTGTCATCGTCAACGAAATATTGGAGCGCGCCTTTCAGCTCGCCCGGTGCGACCACCTGAGAGAGACTGTCCTTGTCGATCCGCAAGGTGATCACATCTACGCCGCCCGAAATCACGCTGCGGCTGTCCACATCTGCCCAGGCGTAGGTTTGCCAGCCGTTGACCTGAAAATCCATGCCATTATACCAGCCGATCTGGTAGCTGCTGGTGTTGCGCAGGGTGAGGGGCAGGCAATAAAAGTCCTCCTCTTCGTAAATGCCAAGCGCTGTGACGGTCAGATTGCTGTCTGAATAAATCTCCTGCTCGTCCAGTGTGACGCCGCTTCTGGTGGCAAGGGGATGGGGAAGATCAAAGTCCTTTACGCCGTTGGCGTAGTCCAGCTGGCGGCGCATGGCCTGCAGTTCTTCACGAGAGTGGCAGCCGGTGAGCGAGAAGGCACAGGCCAGAGCAAGCAAAAGAGCAAGCATACGTTTCATTGCCGAATTCCTCCGTTGTTTCTGATTTCCTGCATTATACCCCGCGGGCAAAAAGGGGTCAATAAGGTTGCTCTGGGTTTTACAACGTGTTAAAATACTTTTAATCTGATTTCAATAAACGAGGCACTATACTATGGATTATCATGCAGGCACTTACGATATTGCCGTCATCGGCGCCGGCCACGCAGGCATTGAGGCGGCGCTGGCGGCAGCGCGACTGGGACTAAAAACCATTTGCTTTACCGTCAATCTGGACGCCGTGGGCAATATGCCCTGCAACCCCGCCATCGGCGGGGCGGGGAAGGGCCACCTGGTCCGGGAGCTGGATGCGTTGGGCGGCGAGATGGGAAAGGCGGCGGACAAAGCCTGCATCCAGTACCGGCTGCTCAATCGGGGAAAAGGCCCCTCCGTCTGGTCCCTCCGGGCCCAGGCTGACCGGCGGCGCTATCAGGAGATCATGAAGCACACCCTGGAACTGCAGGAGAACCTCTCTCTCAAGCAGGGCGAGGTGGTGGCCGTACTGGCGGAGAACGGGACTGTCACCGGGGTCAGGACGGGGACAGGGGCGATCTACGATGTGAAAGCCGCCGTCATCGCCACCGGCACCTATCTGGGCGGCCGCACCATCGTGGGGGATGTGACCCAACAGAGCGGCCCGGACGGATTGCAGGCGGCGCTGGAACTGACCCAAAGTCTGGTGGATCTGGGACTCTCCCTCCGCCGCTTTAAGACAGGCACGCCCCCGAGAGTGAACCGCCGGAGCGTGGACTTTAGCAAGATGGAGATACAGCTGGGAGACGAGGACCGCCTGCCCTTCTCCTTTGAGACGGAGGAGGCTCCGGAAAATCAGGCGGTGTGCTATCTCACCTATACGAATCAGCAGACCCACGACATCATCCGGGCAAATCTCCACCGATCCCCCCTCTTTTCCGGGGTCATCCACGGCGTGGGACCCCGGTACTGTCCCTCTATTGAGGACAAGATTGTCCGCTTTGCCGACAAGGAGCGGCACCAGATTTTTGTCGAGCCCATGGGACTGAATACGGAGGAGCTGTATATTCAGGGCTTTTCCTCCTCTCTCCCGGAGGACGTGCAGATCGAAATGCTCCGCACGCTCCCCGGTCTGGAGCATGCCGAGATGACCCGGACGGCCTACGCCATTGAATACGACTGCATCGATCCCACCGAGCTTTTGCCCACACTGGAGACGAAAAAGGTCTCCGGGCTCTACGGGGCGGGACAGTTCAACGGCTCCTCCGGCTATGAGGAGGCGGCGGCGCAGGGCTTTGTGGCGGGAGTGAACGCCGCCCTGAAAATCCTGGGAAAGCCGCCCATGATCCTCCGCCGGGATCAGGGCTATATCGGTGTGCTCATTGACGATCTGGTCACGAAAGGCACCAACGAGCCCTACCGCATGATGACCTCCCGGACGGAATACCGTCTTGTCCAGCGGCAGGACAACGCAGACCAGAGACTTACCCCGGTGGGGTACGAGATCGGACTGGTGAGCAAAGAGCGCTATGAAGGGGTGCTGGAAAAATACCGCAGGGTGGAGACTGAGCTGAACCGATTGGAACACACCGGCGCCGCCCCGACCCCTGAATTGGAGGCGTTTTTGGCGGCAAAAGGGGAGACCTTCCCCCAGTCCGGGGCGAAGCTGGCAAGTCTTCTCCGCAGACCGGGCATCTCCTATGACGAGCTGGCTCCCTTTGACCCCCAGCGGCCTGACCTGCCCCGGCTTGTGACGGAGCAGGTGGAGATTCGACTGAAATACGACGGCTACATCCAGCGGCAAAACCGGCAAATTAAGGAGTTTCAGCGGATGGAGCACCATGCTCTCCCCGCTGACGTGGACTACAGCGAAATTCAGAGCCTCAGAATCGAGGCCCGGCAGAAGCTGAATCAGATACGCCCCCTCAATCTGGGCCAGGCCTCCCGCATCTCCGGCGTCAGCCCGGCGGATCTGGCGGCGTTGATTTTCTGGCTGGAGCGCCGGGGGAAATAAACAGGGGTACGGGCTGACGGGCCATTCGCAAATGGCCCGCCGACATCCGCACGTTACCATACGAGGGGAAATTGCCATGCACATCCTCATCATCGAAGACGAACCTGTCATCGCTCAGACCATAGCCGACCTGCTGGCGACCCAGGGCGGCACTGCCGAGCTGGCCTATGACGGCGTGACCGGCCTGAATCTGGCACTGACAAAGCAATATGACGCCGTTGTGCTGGACATCATGCTGCCCGGCCTGGACGGCTTTCAGGTGGCGCAGACCCTCCGTCAGCGGGGCATTTCCACCCCTATTCTCATGCTCACCGCCCGAACCCAGGTAGGCGACCGGGTGAACGGCCTTGACAGCGGGGCGGACTACTATCTGACCAAGCCCTTTTCCTCCCAGGAGCTGCTGGCCTGTCTCCGGGCCATTACCCGGCGGCGGGAGCGGGTGGAGGAGACAGTTTTATCCTACGCTGACCTCCGGCTTGAACTGGCAGCCTGCGTACTCTCCTGCGGCGGCCGCTCTGTGGGACTGAGTCAGCGGGAGATGGGGCTGATGAGTCTCTTCCTGCGCAATGCCCAGCGGGTCATCTCCAAAGAGGAGCTGATTCGGCAGGTCTGGGGCGGCTGCACCGAGGAGAACAGCGTGGAGGTCTATATCTCCTTCCTGCGGAAAAAGCTGCAGCATCTGGGCAGCCGGACGGCCATCCGCACGCTGCGGACGGTGGGCTATCGGCTGGAGGTACAGCCATGATCCGCCGCCTGCGCTGGAAATTTGTGGGGATCAATATGGTGCTGGTGACGGCCATGCTGGCCGCCATCTGTTCCGTATTTCTCATCTCCATCCGGGACAGCCTGCGGCAGGACAGCACGTCTGTTCTCCAACGCGTGATCTCCGAGACGGAGACCCCTGTCTGGTCAGAGCAGAGCGGGGAAGTGACGCTGCCCTATTTTACCGTGGTCATCACGCCGAACGGCGGGGCGTCCATCACCTCCAGCCAGTTCTACGGCCTGGATGACTATGACTTTCTCCTCTCTGCCGTCAACGCCGGTTTCAGACAGGGGGAATCCCAGGGCATTTTGAAAGACTACAACCTCCGCTATCTCCGGGAGGCCACTTCCGACGGCTGGCGCATGGCCTTTGTGGACGTGTCCTACGAGCGAAGCACGCTGAATCGGGCGATCCTCACTGTGGTGCTGGTGGGCCTTGGAGCGCTGTCAGCGTTCTTTGGGCTGAGCGTACTGCTGGCCCGGTGGGCGGTGCGCCCGGTAGAGCAGTCCCTCGACCAGCAGCGGCAGTTCGTGGCGGATGCCTCCCATGAGCTGAAAACGCCCCTCACCGTCATCCTCTCCAACGCCGATCTGCTCTCGGAGCAGGGGGAGAGCCACCCGGAGAACGTCCGCCGCTGGTCGGAGAACATCCGCACCGGGGGCCGGGAGATGCAGGAACTGGTAGAGCAGATGCTCCTGCTGGCAAGGAGCGATCAGGAAGAGGGGACAGCTCGGGATTTTCAACCGGTGGACCTCTCTGACCTGACGGAATCCGCCCTGCTGATGTTCGAGCCGGTGGCCTTTGAGGCGGGGAAACGCCTGACAGACTGCGATATAGAGCCGGGCATTGCCGTCTTCGGCGACGGGGCGAAGCTGGGGCAGCTGTTGAAAATTTTGCTGGATAACGCCGTCAAGTACGCTGCCCCCAACGGCACGATCTCTGTGACGCTGGAGACCGAGGGGAGAGATGCCGTCCTCTCCGTCACCGATCAGGGAACGCCCATTCCGGAAGGGGAATTGGAGGCTATTTTCCGCCGGTTCTACCGCGCTGATTCCGCCCGGACGACGGAGGGCTTCGGGCTGGGGCTGGCCATCGCCCGCAGTATTGCCCAGGAGCATCACGGGACGCTGCGGGCGGAATCCGATCCCGAGGGGTATAATACCTTTACCTGCACCCTGCCCCTTGCGAAGTAGCCAGGACTTGCATATACTATATGTAATGTAAAAAATCCAAGAGGAGGAATTTATTATGGCAAAGATCGACCTGCTCCGGCAGCGCACCCGTGAGGTGCATCTCCGCAACGACATCCAGAAGATGGGCCAGCTGCAGCTGGGCAGCAATTTCAACTTCAGCGTCAAGTACGCCCCCAACAACCAGAGCTGTGTGGCCACCATCTACCAGAGCTTTGAGGACAAGAGCGACGATCACCTGTTCTCCGCCTCCGTCACTCTGGAGGGTATCTTTAACTGTCACGACGTCAACACGGACGAGGACAAGAAGGCGGCCCATCTGGCCGCCTATGAGGCCCTGTTCCCCTATCTCCAGTCCGCTGTGGGCCAGCTCTTTGCCTCCACCGGCATCCCCGGCTTTATGGTGAAAAAGATGACGCTGGATCAGAACAGGGTGGTGGTGGCCCAGAAAAAGCCGGACGCTCCCACACTGCCTATTGTGTGACGGAAGTCTTGCAAAAGCTGGAGACGCCGTATATAATAAGGTGCACTGGAACTTGAGAAAAGTAGGAGTTGAACAATTTGGAGCGTACAACAATTTCCCGGCTCTACGCCGACAGCGCCCTGTATGACGGCAAGACCATCACCGTCTGCGGCTGGGCGAGAACGATCCGGGATCTGAAAAATTTTGCATTCATCAGCCTGAACGATGGCAGTTGTTTCTCCCCCCTGCAGGTGGTGGTGGAGAAGGAACAGCTTTCCAATTACGACGAGGTCGTCCGCCAGAACGTGGGCGCTGCCTTTGTCATTGAGGGCACTTTTGTCCTGACCCCCGACGCCAAGCAGCCCTTTGAGCTGAAGGCCGCCGATGTCTATGTGGAGGGCTCCTCCGCCCCGGACTATCCGTTGCAGAAAAAGCGCCACAGCGTGGAGTTCCTGCGGACCATCGCCCACCTGAGACCGAGGACGAACCTGTTCTCCGCTGTGTTCCGGGTGCGCTCTGTCGCCGCCCACGCCATCCACTGCTTCTTCCAGGACAAGGGCTTTGTCTACGTCCACACGCCCCTGATCACCGCCTCTGACTGCGAGGGCGCCGGGGAGATGTTCCGGGTCACTACGCTGGATCTGGAGAACCTTCCCAAATTGGAGGATGGCACCGTGGATTACAGCCAGGACTTCTTCGGCAAGTCCACCAACCTGACCGTCTCCGGCCAGCTCAACGTGGAGAGCTTCTGTATGGCATTTGGCAATGTCTACACCTTCGGCCCCACCTTCCGGGCGGAGAACTCCAACACCCAGCGTCACGCCGCCGAGTTCTGGATGATCGAGCCGGAGATTGCCTTTGCCGACCTGAACGACGACATGAATCTGGCGGAGGAGATGCTGAAATATGTCATCCGCTATGTGATGGAGAAGTGCCCCCAGGAGATGACCTTCTTCAACTCCTTTGTGGATAAGGGCCTGATCCAGCGTCTGGAGCACGTGGCCTCCTCCGACTTCGGCCGGGTGAGCTACACCGAGGCCATTGACATTCTCCAAAAGTCAGGCCGGAAGTTTGAGTACCCCATTAGCTGGGGCAGCGACCTCCAGACCGAGCATGAGCGGTATCTGACGGAAGAACACTTCAAGCGTCCCGTCTTCGTCACCGATTATCCCAAGGAGATCAAGGCGTTTTATATGAGAGCCAACGAGGACGGCAAGACCGTGGCCGCTGCCGACTGCCTGGTCCCCGGCATCGGCGAGATCATCGGCGGCAGCCAGCGTGAGGAGCGTCTGGACCTGCTGGAGGCCCGTATGAACGAGTTGGGGCTTAAGCCGGAGGACTACTGGTGGTATCTGGACCTCCGCCGCTACGGCAGCTGCAACCACGCAGGCTTCGGCCTGGGCTTCGAGCGGCTCATCATGTATTTGACCGGCGTGAGCAATATCCGGGATGTTCTGCCTCATCCCAGAACTGTGGGCAGCGCGGATTTCTGATGCTTTTATTCTCCGGATCGGGATTGTTCCCGGTCCGGATTTTCTGTGCGGAAAATCGCAGGAATTTCTTTGAAAAATATTGCAAGAAAGTATTGACAATGCCGGATGCATAGGGTAAAATACAATCCGATGCGCTACGGGCGCATTATGCGATGATGCAGGAGATTGCGGGAGATTCCCGGTAACTTCTGCGGAGTATGTCCGGGCTGGATCTGGGCGGCTGTATGGACCCGCGATGTGCCATTTAATGGGTATATCGCCATGCATGGTGGGAACGGCCGACGGTAAACGTCGGCTTTCTTCGTGACATGGAATGATACACACGGCGGGGCGGTAGTCAATTCAGCCAAAACAGGGCTCCAAATACACCCGGTTCATGTACAACAGTACGAAAATAAGGAGGAAAACACCATGGCAAACCAAACCATCCGCGTCCGGCTGAAGGCCTATGACCACCAGCTGATCGACCAGAGCGCTGAGACCATCGTTGAGACCGCCAAGCGCAACGGCGCCGCCGTCTCCGGCCCCATCCCTCTGCCCACCAAGAAGGAGGTCGTCACCATCCTTCGTGCCGTCCACAAGTACAAGGACAGCCGTGAGCAGTTCGAGCGCCGCACCCACAAGCGCCTGATCGACATCCAGAACCCCACCCCCAAGACGGTGGAGGCTCTGATGAATCTCCAGCTGCCCGCCGGTGTGGAGATCGAGATCAAGCTCTGAGATCTCAACTAACCCAGTTAGCACCCCGACTCCGCAACTGATTGCGCGGAGGGGTCATGTTGATGGAGCTATGCCAGTCCAATGGGCACCTACATCAACCAATAACCTTTATAAGGAGGAAGTTCCGAAATGGAAAAGAAGGCAATCATCGGCAAAAAGGTCGGCATGACCCAGATCTTCGATGAAGCCGGTAAGGTCGTTCCCGTTACTGTCATCGAAGCGGGCCCCTGCACCGTCGTTCAGAAGAAGACCGCCGAAAAGGACGGCTATGAAGCTGTCCAGCTGGGCTATCAGCCCACCACCGAGAAGCACCTCACCAAGGGCCAGAAGGGCCACCTGGCCAAGGCCGGCGCTGAGCTGCTTCGTGTCCTGAAGGAAGTCAAGGTCGACAGCTACGACAAGCTCGAAGTGGGCGACGTGCTGAAGGCTGACGTCTTTACTGCGGGCGACAAGGTGGACGCCACCGGCATCAGCAAAGGTAAGGGCTACGCCGGCGTCATCAAGCGCCACAATGCCCAGCGCACCCCCATGAGCCACGGCGGCGGCCCTGTCCATCGTCATGCCGGTTCTATGGGCTCCACTTCCACCCCCAGCCGGATCCGCAAGGGTAAGATCGGCGCCGGTCAGATGGGTAATGAGCAGGTCACTGTTCAGAACCTGGAAGTGGTCAAGGTCGATCCTGAGATCAACCTGATCGCAGTCCGCGGCGCCATCCCCGGCCCCAAGGGCGGCATCGTCGTCATCAAGAGCACTGCTAAGGTCAATGTGGTCAAGCAGGCCGGCGCCGGTATCTCCGCCAACCCGCAGAAGGCATCTGCCCGTGTCAACCCGCAGAAGGCCTCCGCAAGAAATCGCTAAGGGAAAGGAGATCTGAGAGATGTCTATCGCAAAAGTTTATGACTTGGCTGGCAAGGAGCTGGGCGAGGTCACTCTGGCAGACGCCGTCTTTGGCATCGAGCCGAATGTGGCTGCTGTCCACGCTGTGGTCAAGAACCACCTGGCCAACCTCCGTCAGGGCACTCAGTCCGCTCTGACCCGTGCCGAGGTTTCCGGCGGCGGCAGAAAGCCCTGGCGTCAGAAGGGCACCGGCCGTGCCCGTCAGGGTTCCACCCGCTCTCCCCAGTGGACCCACGGCGGCGTCGTCTTTGCACCGAAGCCCCGCAGCTACCGCTACACGCTCAACAAGAAGCTGCGCCGTCTGGCGCTGAAGAGCGTCCTGTCCGACAAGGCTCAGAACGGCAACATTGCTGTCATTGAGGGCCTGGACGTGGCTGAGCCCAAGACCAAGACGGTCGTCGGCCTGCTGAACGCTATCGACGCCGGCAAGAGCGTCATCATCACCGACGGTGTGAAGAAGGGCGTGGTCCTGTCCAGCCGGAACATTCCCGGCGTGGTCACCACTCCTGCCAACACCCTGAGCGTCTATGAACTGGTCAACGCCAAGACCCTGGTCATCGACAAGGCAGCACTTGCCACCATCGAGGAGGTGTACGCATAATGACCGCTTATGACATCATTATTAAGCCTGTCGTCACCGAGCAGTCCATGCAGGGCAGCGTTGACAAGAAGTACACCTTCTTCGTCAACCCCAAGGCCAACAAGGCCGAGATCGGCAAGGCTATTGAGGAGATTTTCGGCGTGAAGGTCTCCAAGGTCAACACCGTGAACTATGACGGCAAGGTCAAGCGCATGGGCGCCGGCCGTCCCGGCCGCCGCAGCGCCTACAAGAAGGCCATCGTCACCCTGACCGAGGACTCCAAGACCATCGAGTTCTTCGAAGGCATGGTTTAAGGGAGGTAACGCATCATGGCGATTAAAGTTTACAAGCCCACGACCCCGGCCCGCCGCAACATGACGGTGTCCGCCTTCGAGGGTATTGACAAAAAGGCCAAGCCTGAGCGCAGCCTGACCGAGTCTCTTCAGAAGCACTCCGGCCGCAACAGCTATGGCCGCATCACTGTCCGCCACCGCGGCGGCGGCGCTCGTCGGAAGTATCGTATCATTGACTTCAAGCGTCTGCGTGAGGACAATGCTACCGTCGTCCGTCTGGAGTACGATCCCAACCGCAGCGCCAACATCGCCCTCATCCAGTATGAGGACGGCTCCAAGGCTTATATCCTGGCCCCTGTCGGCCTGAAGCCCGGCCACATCATTGAGACCGGCGCCGATGCCGACATCAAGCCCGGCAACTGCCTGCCCCTGTCCGCCATTCCTGTGGGTACCATTATCCACAACATCGAGCTGCATCCCGGTAAGGGCGCTCAGCTGGTGCGTGCCGCCGGCGAGCAGGCTCAGCTGATGGCAAAGGAAGGCGACTCCGCTCAGATCCGTCTGCCCTCCGGCGAGTACCGTCTGGTCAAGGCCAACTGCAAGGCCTGCATCGGCCAGGTCGGCAACGAGGACCATGCCAACATCCACATCGGTAAGGCCGGCCGTAAGCGTCATATGGGCTGGCGTCCCACCGTCCGCGGCTCCGTCATGAACCCGAATGACCACCCCCACGGCGGCGGCGAGGGCCGTGCGCCCATCGGTCATGCCGGTCCTATGACCCCCTGGGGCAAGCCTGCTCTGGGCTACAAGACCCGCAAGAAGAAGAATCCGACTGACAAGTTCATTGTCCGTCGCCGCGATGGCAAGTAAGGAGGCAAAGTAGAAATGAGCAGATCTGTTAAGAAAGGCCCCTTCTGCGCCCCTGAGCTGCTGAAGCGGGTCGATGAGTTGAATCAGACCGGTGAGAAGAAGGTCCTGAAGACTTGGAGCCGTGCCTCCACCATCTTCCCCTCCTTCGTCGGACACACTTTTGCCGTGCATGACGGCAAGCGTCACATTCCCGTCTATGTGACTGAGGATATGGTTGGCCACAAGCTCGGCGAGTTCGCCCCCACCCGTACCTTCAAGGGCCACAGCGGCGGCAAGACCAAGTAAGGAGGGCGCAAACATGAGTGAAGCAAAAGCTACCCTGACCTATGCCCGCATCGCCCCCCGTAAGGTCAACATCGTTGCTGACCTGATCCGGGGCAAGGACGTAGATCTGGCTGTCGGTATTCTGAACAATACCCCCAAGAAAGCCTCTCCCCTCCTGGCCAAGCTGGTGAAGAGTGCCGCTGCAAACGCAGAGAACAACAACGGCATGGACGCCTCCAAGCTGTATGTCTCCGCCGTTTACGCAAACCCCGGCCCCATCATGAAGCGGATGCAGCCTGTCAGCAAGGGCCGCGGCTATCGGATCAACAAGAGAACCACCCACATCACCGTTGTGGTGAGCGAGAAAGCCTAAGGAGGAAGAACAATGGGACAGAAAGTGAATCCCCACGGCTTCCGTGTGGGCGTTATCAAAGACTGGGATTCCCGCTGGTACGCTCGCAACGAGAAGGTCGGCGACCTGATCGTTGAGGACCAGAAGATCCGTAAGTTCCTGAAGAAGACCCTGTACGGCGCAGGCGTGCCCAAGATCGAGATCGAGCGTGACAACGCCAAGGTCCGCATCTTCCTGCATTGCGCCCGCCCCGGCATGGTCATCGGCGAGAACGCAACCAAGGTTGAGGCTCTGCGTCAGGATGTGGAGAAGCTCATCGGCAAGCCCGTTCAGCTCTCTATCGTTGAGATCCGCCGCAACGAGGTGGATACCAACGCTCAGCTGGTCGCTGAGAACATCGCACAGCAGCTGGAGAAGCGTATCTCCTTCCGCCGTGCCATGAAGAAGGCCATCAGCAGCGCCATGCGCGCCGGCGCCAAGGGCATCAAGGTCTCCGCTTCCGGCCGTCTGGGCGGCGCTGAGATCGCCCGTACCGAGCACTATCATGAGGGCACCATCCCTCTGCAGACCCTGCGTGCCGACATCGAGTACGGCTTTGCTGAGGCTGCTACCACTTACGGCCGGATCGGCATTAAGGTCTGGGTGTACAAGGGAGAGATCCTGAGCCAGGCGCTCCGCACCACTCCCCGCACCATCGACCTCTCCAAGCCCTATCGTGAGCATTCCGACCGGCCCCGCCGCCGTGACGGCCAGCGCCGCAGCGGTAACGGCAACTTTAACCGCAACAGAGAGGGCCGTCCTGCGAACGGCGGCTATAACCGCCCCGCAAACGGCGCTCCCCGTGCTAAGGAAGGAGGCAATCGCTGATGCTTCTGCCTAAGAGAGTAAAGTACCGCAGAGTACAGCGTGGCCGCATGACCGGTAAGGCAACCCGCGGCAACACCGTCACCTACGGTGAGTTCGGCCTGCAGGCCCTTGAGCCCGGCTGGATCAAGTCCAACCAGATCGAGGCTGCCCGTGTGGCTATGACCCGTCACACCAAGCGTGGCGGTAAGGTCTGGATCAAGATTTTCCCCGACAAGCCCGTCACTCAGCAGGCCGCCGGCTCCCGAATGGGTAAAGGTAAGGGCTCTCCTGAGTTCTGGGTTTCCGTGGTCAAGCCCGGCCGTGTGATGTTTGAGATCGCCGGTGTCGCTGAGCCTGTGGCTCGTGAGGCACTGCGTCTGGCCGCTCACAAGCTGCCCATCAAGACGAAGATCGTCAAGAAAGAAGTTGCTGAGGAAGGCGGTGAAGCGTAATGAAGGCAAAAGAGATCCGCGCACTGTCCGCTTCTGAGCTGGACGCCAAGCTGGTGGAGCTGAAGAAAGAGCTGTTCAACCTGCGCTTTCAGCACGCTACCAACCAGCTGGATAACCCCAACAAGCTGGCCGATGTCAAGCGCGACATCGCCCGTGTGAAGACCATCATCCGCGAAAAGGCCGCTGACTAAGGAGGAATACGAAAATGGCAAGAACTTCTTCCCGTAAGACCAGAGTCGGCCTGGTCGTTTCCGACAAGATGGATAAGACGATCGAAGAAGATCGTCAAGAGAACCTATAAGCTGAAGGCACATGATGAGCAGAACGAGGCCCGTGTGGGCGACCGCGTTCGCGTCATGGAGACCCGTCCTCTCTCCAAGGATAAGCGTTGGAGACTGGTCGAGATCGTAGAGAAAGCAAAGTAAGGAGGTGCCGATAGATGATTCAGGAAGAAACCCTATTGAAGGTTGCTGACAATACCGGTGCCAAGGTACTGAAGACCATTCGTATCCTGGGCGGCTCCCGCCGCAAGTATGGCAACATCGGCGATATTGTCGTCGCTTCCGTCCGCAAGGCTGCCCCCGGCGGCCAGGTGAAGAAGGGCGACGTGGTCAAGGCTGTCATCGTCCGCTCCGCCTACGGCGTCCGCCGTGCTGACGGCTCCTATGTGCGCTTCGATGAGAACGCCGCCGTCATCATCAAGGAAGACAAGACCCCCCAGGGCACCCGTATCTTTGGCCCAGTTGCCCGTGAGCTCCGTGACAAGGACTACCTGCGTATCCTGTCTCTGGCTCCCGAAGTAATTTAAGGAGGGCACCCAGATGAAGAAAATCAACATCAAGAAGGGCGATAAGGTCATCGTCCTGTCCGGTAAGGACGTGGGCAAGACCGGCGAGGTTCTCGCTGTTCTGCCCAAGGAGAGCAAAGTGGTCGTCGAGGGCGTCAACGTCAGCTTCCGCCACCAGAAGGCTCGCAAGCAGGGCGAAGAGTCCGGCATCATTAAGAAGTCCTGCCCCATTTACGCCTGCAAGGTCATGCGTGTCTGCCCCAAGTGCGGCAAGCCCACCAAGGCTGCCAGCAAGTTTGTGGGCGATAAGAAGGTCCGCGTCTGCAAGAAGTGCGGCGCCGAAATCTGAGAAAGGAGCGTAATCTGAAATGCCTACTTTGAAGGATAAATATACTCAGGAAGTCGCTCCTGCTCTGATGCAGAAGTTCGGCTACAAGTCCACAATGGAGATCCCCCGTCTGGCCAAGATCGTTGTCAACGTCGGCGTCAGCGAAGGCCGTGAGAACCCCAAGGTCCTGGACAACGTCGTGGGCGATCTGGGCATCATCACCGGCCAGAAGGCTGTGGTCTGCAAGGCCAAGAAGAGCGTTGCAAACTTCAAGCTCCGTGAGGGCATGCCCATCGGCGCTAAGGTCACCCTGCGTCAGGACAAGATGTGGGAGTTCCTCGACCGTCTGTTCAACATCGCTCTGCCCCGTGTCCGCGACTTCCGCGGCATCTCCGCAGACTCC
Organism: uncultured Eubacteriales bacterium; assembly: GCA_900314485.1. Lineage (GTDB taxonomy): Bacteria > Bacillota > Clostridia > Oscillospirales > Oscillospiraceae > Onthomonas. The sequence continues at coordinate 13,759 of OMVL01000043.1, read as the reverse complement.
TTTGACGGCCGCGGCAACTATGCCCTGGGCATCAAGGAGCAGCTGATCTTCCCCGAGATCGAGTATGATAAGATCGACAAGGTTCGCGGCATGGACATCATTGTTGTCACCACTGCCAAGACCGACGAAGAGGCCCGTGAGCTGCTGACCCAGCTGGGCGCTCCGTTTGCGAAGTAAGGGAGGAGAACAGATATGGCAAAACTGTCTATGAAGCTGAAGCAGCAGAGAGAGCCCAAGTTCTCCACTCGCCGCTACAACCGCTGCAAGCTGTGCGGCCGTCCCCACGCCTATCTGCGTGACTACGGTGTCTGCCGTATTTGCTTCCGTGAGCTGGCCTACAAGGGCCAGATCCCCGGTGTGAAGAAGGCTTCCTGGTAATTTAACCGGGAGCGCTCATCCCCTCAAAGGGAACTGATTCATCAAACCGGCGCCAGAAGTCATGGGAAGACCCTGCCGGGGCTTTGCTTTCGGCATGAGTTCCCATGATACCCTGACGCCTTGACAGGGGGCAAACCCGCTCACCTGTAACCTTTATTAAGGAGGTCAAAACGTATGCACATCACAGATCCCATCGCTGATATGCTCACCCGCATCCGCAATGCGAATGCCGCCAAGCATACCACTGTGGACATCCCCGCATCCAAGATGAAGAAGTCCATCGCCCAGATCCTGCTGGATGAAGGTTATATCAAGAACTTCCAGCTGATCGACGACGGCACTCAGGGTATCATCCGCATCACCCTGAAGTACAACGGCAATGAGAAGGCTATCTCTGCTCTGCGCCGTGTCTCCAAGCCCGGCCTGCGTGTCTATGCCGGTGCTGACGAGCTGCCGAAGGTCCTCCACGGCCTGGGCATCGCAATCGTATCCACCTCTAAGGGCGTTATGACCGACAAGGCTGCTCGCGCAGCTCACGTCGGCGGTGAAGTCCTGGCGTTCATTTGGTAAGGAGGTAACACAGAATGTCTCGAATCGGCAGACTGCCTATCGAAGTCCCCGCTGGTGTTACCGTTACCATCGGTGAGGATAATGTCATCACGGTCAAGGGCCCTCTGGGTGAGCTGACCAAGAGCTTCCCCGCTGCCATCAAGGTGGAGCAGGAGGCTAACGTGATCCACGTCACCCGCCCCAACGACGCTAAGGAGAACCGTGCCGCTCACGGCATGACCCGTTCCATCCTGAACAGCATGGTCATCGGTGTGACCAAGGGCTTCACCAAGGAGCTCCAGGTCAACGGCATCGGCTACCGTGTCGCCAAGCAGGGCAAGCAGCTGGACCTCAGCGTCGGCTTCTCTCACCACGTGTTTGTGGATGAGGTTCCCGGCATCACGCTGGAGGCCCCCGATCCCAACAAGATCCTGGTCAAGGGCTGCGACAAGCAGCAGGTCGGCCAGGTGGCTGCCCGCATCCGCAGCATCCGCCCGCCTGAGCCTTATAAGGGCAAGGGCATCAAGTACGCCGACGAAGTCATCCGCCGCAAGGAAGGCAAGACCGGCGCCAAGAAGAAGTAAGGAGGTGTGCCTAAATGATTAAGAGACCCAATACCAACGCTCAGCGTATCAAGCGTCATAAGCGTGTCCGTTCCAAGATCTCCGGCACTCCTGCGAGACCTCGTCTGAACGTTTTCCGCAGCGAGACCAACATCTATGCCCAGATCATCGACGATACCGTGGGCAAGACTCTGGTTTCCGCCTCTTCTCTGGAGAAGAGCTTTGACGGTCCCGGCAGCAATGTGGAAGCTGCCAAGAAGGTAGGCAAGATCGTTGCCGAGCGTGCTAAGGCCGCCGGTATCGACACCGTGGTCTTTGACCGCGGCGGCTACCTGTATCATGGCCGTGTCAAGGCTCTGGCCGAAGGTGCCCGTGAGGGCGGCCTGCAGTTCTGATCGGAGGAGGAGAAAAAATGCCTAGATTTGAGAAACCCCAGAGCGAGTATATCGAAAAGCTCGTCTATCTGAACCGCGTCAGCAAGACCGTGAAGGGCGGCCGTGTCATGAAATTCTCCGCCCTGATGGTCATTGGCGACGGTAAGGGCAATGTCGGCTACGGCCTGGGCAAGGCCGCTGAGGTCCCCGAGGCCATTCGCAAGGGCCTGGAGGATGCCAAGAAGCATATGATCAAGGTCAATGTCTCCGGCACCACCATTCCCCACGAGGTTATCGGCGCCTTCTCCGCCGGCCGTGTCCTCCTCAAGCCCGCTCCCGAAGGTACCGGCGTTATCGCCGGCGGCCCTGTGCGTGCTGTGATGGAAGCTGCCGGCATTAAGGACATTCGTACCAAGTGCCTGCGCACCCGTAACCCTCAGAACGTCATCGCTGCTACGTTCGAGGGCCTGAAGAGCCTGCGTACGCCCGAGCAGGTTGCCGCTACCCGCGGCAAGACTGTGGAAGAGCTGTAAGGAGGTCGGACGAAATGGCAAAGAAAATCACTCTGGTCAAAAGCCTGAACGGCCGGCTCCAGAAGCACAAGGACACCGCAGCCTCTCTGGGCCTGCGCAAGATCGGCGATACCACCGTCCAGCCTGACAACGTTCAGACTGCCGGCAAGCTCGCCCAAATCGGTTACCTCTGCAAGGTGACCGAAGCTGAATAAGGAGGTGTGTTGACATGAATCTTCAGGACCTCGCTCCCGCTCTGGGTTCTACCCATGTCGCAAAGCGTAAGGGCCGCGGCCACGGCACCGGCAACGGCAAGACTGCCGGTCGGGGCCACAAGGGCCAGAAGGCCCGCTCCGGCGGCGGCGTTCGGATCGGTTTCGAGGGCGGCCAGATGCCTCTCTCCCGCCGTGTTCCCAAGCGTGGCTTTAACAACATTTTCGCCAAGCCCCTGGACGCCATCAACGTCTCCGCTCTGGAGCAGTTTGAGGACGGCGCCACTGTGACCGTCGCTGACATCGTCGCTGCCGGTCTGGCTGGCAAGAGCAAGTACGGCGTCAAGATCCTGGGAGGCGGCGAGCTGACCCGTAAGCTCACCGTCCAGGCCAATGCCTTCTCCGCTTCTGCAAAGGAGAAGATCGAAGCAGTTGGAGGAAAGGCTGAGGTGATCTAAGTGCTGGAGACCATCCGCAACGCATGGAAGATCCGGGAACTGCGGCAGAGACTGCTCTTCGTCGCCTTCATCCTGCTGGTCTTCCGCCTCGGCAATGCTATTCCCGTGCCTTTCATCAACACCACAGCGTTGCAGAGCTACTTTGACGCAGCATCCAGCAACATTCTGGGTCTGATGAACGTCATGAGCGGCGGCGCCTTTGGACAGGGCACTGTATTTGCCCTCTCCATTCAGCCTTATATCAACGCATCCATTATCATCCAGCTGCTGACTGTGGCCATCCCCGCTCTGGAGCGGCTGGCCAAGGACGGCGGCGAGGACGGCAAGCGCAAGATCGAGAAGATTACCCGCTATTCCACTCTGGCCATTGGCCTGCTGCAGGGCAGCGGCTACTACGCCCTGCTCCGCTCCAACGGACTGCTGGCGACCACCAGCATCTGGGCGGCCATCGTCATTGTGATCACCTTCACCGCCGGCTCCGTGTTCGTCATGTGGCTGGGTGAGCAGATCACTGAGTTTGGTATCGGCAACGGTATCTCCGTGCTCCTTTTCGGCGGCATCGTCTCCAGAGCCCCCAACGCTGCTTACTATATGTACGTGGCCGTTCGGAACTATCTGGCTGGCAACACCGAGGGCAGCATCAGCCTGGCGCCCTGGTTCATTCCGCTGATCCTGCTGGGCTCCCTGCTGCTGGTGGTCTTCGTGGTCTTTATCAACGGCGCCGAGCGCCGCATCCCCGTCCAGTACGCCAAGCGCGTTGTGGGCCGGAAGCAGTACGGCGGTCAGGCATCCAAGATCCCCATGAAGGTGAATATGTCCGGCGTTCTGCCCATCATCTTCGCCCAGACCATCGCCACCATCCCCGCCACCATCGCTGCCTTCGTCCCCAAGCTGGCAAACTCCGGCTTTATGAAGGCATTCGATACCAACACCGTGCTGTACGCTGTTGTCTATGTTCTGCTGATCATCGGCTTCAGCTACTTCTACGCCACCATTCAGTTCAACCCTGTGGAGGTCGCCAACAACCTGAAGGCTCAGGGCGGCTTTATCCCCGGCTTCCGTGCCGGACGTCCCACGGCTGATTTCCTGACCCGTGTGCTGAACCGGATCACCATGTTCGGCGCCATCTATCTGGGAATCATCGCCCTGCTGCCCATCATCACCGGCAACCTGATCGGCCTGAACGCCCTGTCTATCGGCGGTACTTCCGTGCTGATCGTTGTCTCTGTCGCTCTGGAGACCCAGAAGGCGCTGGAGGCTCAGATGGTGATGCGTACCTACAAGGGCTTCCTGAACTGATTAGAAGGAGACTCAGATGAAACTGATTCTTTTGGGCGCCCCCGGCGCCGGCAAGGGCACACAGGCGGAGATCATCAGCAAACAGCTGAACATCCCCACCATTTCCACCGGCAACATCCTCCGTGCCGCCGTCAAGAACGGTACTCCCATCGGCCTGAAGGCCAAGGAGTATATGGACGCCGGCGCTCTGGTTCCTGATGAGGTCATCATCGGCATCATTGTCGAGCGCCTGGCGGAGCCGGACTGCGCAAATGGCTATATCCTCGACGGCGTGCCCCGCACGCTGGCTCAGGCCGACGCACTGGAGGCCGCCGGGATCCACTTCGACGCTGTGGTCTCCATTGAGATCAGCGACGAGGAGATCGAGCGCCGGATGACCGGCCGCCGGACTTGCCTCAGCTGCGGCGCAACCTATCACGTCGTCGCCGCTCCTCCCAAGGCGGAGGGCGTCTGTGACGTCTGCGGTGAGGCGCTGACCCAGCGCAAGGACGACAAGCCGGAGACCGTCCGTGCCCGTCTCAAGACCTATCACGCTGAGACCGAACCCCTTAAGGGCTATTATGAGAGCCGGGGTCTGTTGAAGATGGTTCCCAATCAGGGCACCATCCAGGCTGTCACCGACGCCATTATGGCCGCTCTGGGTAAGTGATATGGCTGAGGGGCGGATCACAATTAAGTCCCCGCGACAGATCGAGCTGATGCGGCAGGCCGGACGGCTTACCGCAGAGGCTCGGGCCTTTGGCGGAAGTCTGGTTCAGCCGGGAATCACTACCCGGGAGATTGACAACGAGATCGGGAAGTTCATTAAGAGCCGGGGCGGTTACCCCTCCTGCTGGCATCTGTATGGCTTCAAGGGCAATGCCTGCATCTCTGTCAATGACGAGATCATTCACGGTGTCCCCAGCAACCGCAAGCTGGTTGAGGGCGATATTGTCTCCATTGACCTGTGCGTCTGCGTGGGTGACTACCGGCTGGACAGAAACGGCGTCGCCATCGGCGGCTACCACGGAGACTGCTGCGGCACCTTTGCCTGCGGCGAGATCTCTGAGGAGGCCCGCCGGCTGATTGACCGCACGGAGCATGCGTTCTGGGAGGGTTTTCAGCAGGCAAAGGCCGGGAACCACGTCTTTGACATCTCCAGAGCAGTTCAGCAGGACGTGGAGAGCGCCGGATACAGTGTGATTCGGGAGTACACCGGCCACGGCATCGGCCGCAGCGTTCATGAAGCGCCGGAGATCCCCAACTTCGTCCCGGAGCGGGCGACAGGCGGCAATCCCCGCCTCATGAAAAACATGGTCATCTGTGTGGAGCCCATGGTCAACGCAGGTTCTGCGAAGATCCGGAACCGCCGGATGCCGGACGGCTGGATCGTCCCGCTGACAGCGGACGGCAAGCTGGCCGCCCATTACGAAAATACCATTCTCATCACGGATGGGGAACCTGAGATCCTCACCCGGTGCGGAGATTGATATGGCAAGTATCCACCCAAGTCAAATCGTTCTCTCCCTGGCCGGACACGACAAGGGAAAGCTGTTCTTCGTTCTCAGAGAGGAAGGGGAATACGTCCTATTGGCGGACGGCAAGGGGAGAAAGCTGGCTACGCCAAAGCGGAAGCGCAAAAAGCACATCCAAAGCGTAGGAACCAGCGCACATCCGGCAGCCCAATGGCTGCACAGAGGCGAAGCGGTCAGCGACAGGCAACTGCGCGCTGCATTGGCCGCCTTCCGTGATTCAGATTTCCGGGATCGTCCGAAAAAGGACGTCCGGTAAAGGAGGAAACAGACCATGTCCAAAGAAGATATGATCGAGCTTGAGGGTGTTGTCACCGAGGCGCTGCCCAATACCACTTTTATGGTGGACATCGGCAAGGGCCATGTCATTCAGGCTCACATTTCCGGCAAACTCCGGATGAACTATATCAGGATCCTCCCGGGAGATAAGGTGACAGTCCAGATGTCCCCTTATGATCTGACTCGCGGCCGGATCACCTGGAGAAGCAAATAATCCCGGCTCGTCACCGGGGCCATGGGAAATCGCCCTCTGGACAAGGGTACGGTCCCATGCAGCAAAACAGGAGGCTAAAACGATGAAAGTAAGACCGTCCGTTAAGCCCATGTGCGAGAAATGCAAGATCATTAAGCGCAAGGGCAGAGTTATGGTGATTTGTGTAAATCCCAAGCACAAGCAGAGACAAGGATAAGGAGGTGTATTGATTTATGGCACGTATTGCCGGCATTGACCTGCCCAAGGACAAGCGCATTGAGATCGGCCTGACCTATATCTACGGTATCGGCCGCACCAGCGCAACCAAGATCCTCGAAAAGACGGGTATCGATCCCGATACCCGCGTCCGTGACCTGACGGAAGCTCAGGAAGCTGCACTGCGTGAGGTGATCGGCCACGAGTATATCGTGGAAGGTGACCTGCGCCGTAACGTGGCATTGGATATCAAGCGCCTCATTGAGATCGGCTCCTATCGCGGTCAGCGTCATAAGAAGAGCCTGCCCGTCCGCGGCCAGCGCTCCAAGACCAACGCCCGTACCCGTAAGGGCCCGAAGAAGACCATTGCAAACAAGAAGAAGTAAAGGAGGGATATGAACAATGGCCAAAGCTAAGAAAGTCGTTCGCCGTCGCCGCGAGCGTAAGAACGTAGAGAAGGGCGCTGTGCATATCCGCTCTTCCTTTAACAACACCATGGTTACCGTCACCGACCTGCAGGGCAACGCTCTGAGCTGGGCTTCCTCCGGCGGTCTGGGTTTCCGTGGCTCCCGTAAGTCCACCCCCTTCGCCGCTCAGACCGCTGCTGAGACTGCCGCCAAGGCAGCTATGGAGTACGGCCTGAAGACCGTCGAGGTCTATGTCAAGGGTCCCGGTGCCGGCCGTGAGGCTGCCATCCGTGCCCTGCAGGGCGTGGGCCTGGAAGTGACGATGATCAAGGACGTCACTCCTGTTCCCCACAACGGCTGCCGTCCTCCCAAGAGAAGACGTGTCTGATCATCAGAAGGAGGAAATAGACTATGGCTAAGAATTCTCAGCCCATCGCCAAGCGCTGCGAGGCTCTGGGCATCTCTCCCGCCGTTCTGGGCTACAACGGCAAGAAGAGCAACAAGCGTGCTGCTAAGAATCAGCTGCGCAAGAAGAAGAGCGAATATGCCCTCCAGCTTCAGGAGAAGCAGAAGGTCAAGTTCATCTACGGCGTGCTGGAAAAGCAGTTCCGCTCCTACTACGAGAAGGCCGACCGCGCTCCCGGCGTCACCGGTGACAACCTGCTGACCACTCTGGAGCGCCGTCTGGACAACGTCGTATTCCGTCTGGGCTTCGCCCTGACCCGCCGCGAGGCCCGTCAGCTGGTGAACCACGGCCATTTCACCGTCAATGGCAAGCGGGTCAACATCCCCTCTTACCTGGTGAAGGCCGGCGATGTCATCGAGGTCAAGGAGAGCAGCCGTTCTTCCGTCCAGTTCAAGCGTTTCCTGGGCGAGGACGCTATCGCCGTGACCACTCCCGCCTGGATGGAGCGGGAGAAGGAGGCTCTGAAGGGCACCATTACCCGTCTGCCTGAGCGCGCCGACGTGGACTTCCCTGTGGAAGAGCACCTGATCGTCGAGCTGTACTCCAAGTAACGGACCACCCTCAAGGAAATCCTGAGACAAAGAGCAGGGTCCGGCAGGTGGCCCCGGCGGCCGCCTGCCCCCTGTTGGATCAGTGCTTCCTCATATTGGTAAGCTGTACAACCAAGGGGAGACAAATCTCCCCATCGACGAGGAGGGTATAAGTTAATGGTAGAAATTGAAAAGCCCCGCATCGAATGCATTGAGAATCTCGATGATGGCAACTATGGCAAGTATGTTGTAGAGCCTCTGGAGCGTGGCTACGGCACCACTCTGGGCAACGCCCTGCGCCGTATCCTGCTGTCCTCTCTGCCCGGTACTGCTGTTACTACCATCAAGATCGCCGGCGTTCAGCATGAATTTACCACCATTCCCGGTGTGAAGGAAGATGTGACCCAGATCGTCCTGAATGTCAAGAGGATCATCGCCAAGCTGTATAGCACCGGTACCAAGACCGTCTATATCCAGGCTTCCGGTGAGGGCGAGGTCACTGCCGGCGACATCAAGGCTGACGGTGAGGTGGAGATTCTCAATCCCGAGCTCCATATCGCCACCCTTGGCCCTGACGCCGCTCTGAACATGGAGCTCACCATGAGCCATGGCAGAGGCTATGTCCCCGCAGACCGGAACAAGCCTGCTCAGACGGTTATCGGCGTGATCCCCGTGGACTCCATCTATTCCCCTGTGCTCAAGGTGAACTATACTGTGGAGAACACCCGTGTGGGCAACATGACCGACTTCGACAAGCTGACCCTGGAGGTCTGGACCGACGGCACCATCACGGCCCGTGACGCTGTCAGCCTGGGCGCCAAGATCCTGTGCGATCATTTCGTTCTGTTTACCGACCTGTCCGAGACCGTGGGCAGCCGCTCCACTGTGGTGGAGAAGCCTGAGGCTCAGCGGGACAAGGTGCTGGAGATGACCATCGAAGAGCTGGATCTCTCCGTCCGTTCCTTCAACTGCCTGAAGCGTGCCAACATCAACACGGTCCAGGACCTGATTGAGAAGACGGAAGACGAAATGATGAAGGTCCGTAACCTGGGCCGCAAGAGCCTGGAAGAGGTTATGAACAAGCTCTCTCTGATGGGACTCACCCTCAAGAGCGAGGACAATAACTAAGGGTTCGTCCCTAACGAGTACGACGTTCTACACAGTTGGAACTTACGAAGGAGTGAAATGTAATGGCTGGTTATCGCAAACTGGGCAAGCCCACCGATGCCCGTCTGGCTCTGCTGAGACAGCAGACCACCGACCTGCTCAACTACGGTCAGCTCAAGACCACTGTCACCCGTGCCAAGGAGGTCGCTCCTCTGGCTGAGAAGATGATCACCCTGGCCAAGCAGAACGACCTGGCTGCCTATCGTCAGGCCCTGTCCTTCCTGACCCAGGAAGACGTGGCAAAGAAGCTGTTCGACCAGATCGGCCCCAAGTACGCCGACCGCAACGGCGGCTACACCCGCATCGTCCGTGCCGGCTTCCGCCGGGGCGACGCTGCCGAGGTCGCCATTGTCGAGCTGGTGTAATCAGATACGGCAAATTTTTAAGACCCTCCCATATTCGGGAGGGTCTTTTCTTGCGGCAAACTTTTATTTTCATTAAAACACAGAAATTACTCTTTCAAACGCAACGGATTCGTTGTATACTAAGAATGTATAATGAGTATTATGCGGTGGTGGGCTCTGCTGCCGCTGTTTGGACTGTTCTTTGGAGGCTGTTATGAACGACCAGAACAAAAACAACTTCTTTCAGAATCTGCCGGACATCCCCTGGCCGCTGATTATCTTCCTGTTCTTTACCCCCCTCAGCTTTGTGGGCATTGCTTTTCTGGTTATGAAGCTGCTCAAGGAGAGCCATCCCGCCCCCAGAGATCCCCGGCAGTATCAGGCCAGAGCCGCCGCCCAGCAGCAGCGGCAGGACCTGCGCACAGGCAGTGCAAAAGGATTCAATTATCAGCGGAGATTCCCCTATAAGCGGATCAAGGACGGCAAGGGCTGGACGATTGCCGGAGCGATTATTGCAGGCATCTTTGGATTTGCACTGAGCATGACGATTGCTGAATGGGGCTTGAGCGACCTGTGGTATATTATGGATGACCTGATCCCTCTGTCCATTTTCACCTTCAGCGGTATCGGCATGCTGCTCCTGGGCAATTTCCGAGTCCCTTGCCGTCAGCATGGACGAGGTCTATGAGACCTTACAGCAGATGATCGACGAGGGACTGTTTGGCGACCGGGCCTATATCGACATTGCCGGCGAATGTCTGGTGGTGGATGCCGCAGTGGCCCGTCCCGCCCCTGTTCCCAAGCCCAAAGAGCCGGTGAAAGAGAAGAAGATCGACCTCTCCTCCGAGGACAAGATCCTCTACGAGATCCGCCGTGCCAACGAACGGATCCCCGGGGAGGAGATCAGCCGGAAAATTGACCGCATTGAGGAGATCACCCGGGCCATTCTGGAGTACCTGAAAAAGCACCCGGAGCGCTCCAGCGAGCTGCATACCTTCCTGGACTACTATCTGCCCACCACGCTGAAAATGCTCAACACCTACGCTGAGCTGGACGAGCAGGGCATGACCGGCCAGAACATCGAGACCACCAAGCGGCGGATCGAGGGCATTTTGGACAAGGTGGTGGAGGGATTTGAGCTCCAGTTGGATAAGCTCTACGAGGGCGACATGCTGGACATCTCCTCTGACATCGACGTCATGGAGAAGATGCTCCAGCGGGACGGCCTCTCCGGCGCAACGAACTTGCGCAGCCGCTCCGTTCAGGCCCAGGCCAGCCAGGGATATACTCCCTCTCTGACTCTGGACCCTGCTCAGAACGGCGCCTCCGCCGCTGCCGCCCCGGCTCCTCAGGCAGCAGAGCAGGAGCTGAAGGGCTACGACACACTGGGCAACTGGTAAACACAAGAGACAAACGGCGCAATTCCGACCTGGTTTGCGCCGTTTTCTGACGAAAAAAACAGTCGAATCCTGCCGAAGAACGAAATTGCAGCGAGGTATGATACATATGCGTCATCTCTTTCTTATCAATCCCACCGCAGGGAAGAACACCGACCCGGACCGCATCTCCGCCGAGATCCACAGCCTGATGGCGGAGCGGGGGGAGCCATACCACATCCGCCTGACCGAGTATCCGCACCACGCCGAGGAGATCGCCCGCTCTGCCGCCGAGGAGAGCGTGGAGCCCCTTCGCATCTATTCCTTCGGCGGAGACGGCACCCTCAACGAGGTGGTGAACGGAGCTGCCGGATATGACCATGTGTCCGTCACCGTCTGCCCTGTGGGTTCAGGCAACGACTTTCTGAAGATCTTCACCGCCGGCAGGGAGAAATTTTCGGACATTGGGGAACTGGTGGGCGGAGACGAGGCAGTCTTTGACCTTGTCCAGTGCAACGACCGTCTGGCCCTGAACATAGCCTCAGTGGGCTTGGATGCCAGAGTGGGTGTGGGCATGGTGGATTTTAAACACCTGCCGCTGGTTTCCGGCAAATTTGCCTATGTGCTGAGCCTTGTCTCCAACGTCATAAAGGGCATCTCCAACCGGTATGAGGTGGAGCTGGACGGAGAGCGGCTGGACGGGGAATATACGCTCATGGCCGCCTGCAACGGCCGCTGCTACGGCGGCGGATTCTGCCCGGTACCCACCGCTATGCCGGACGACGGCAAGCTGACCTTTGTTCTTGTCAAGGGTGTCAGCCGCTTTAAGGCTGCCTCTCTGGTCAAGCTGTACGGCGACGGCAGGGGAGATCAGGCGCCGGACACCATCACCATCCGAGACGGGCGTCAGCTGACCGTCCGGTGTGTCAAGCCTGAGATTGCCCAACTGGACGGGGAAAAACTGGTATCCGACCTGATGGTCATCCGCATGTCGGAGAAAAAGCTCCGTTTTGCCTACCCCAAAGGGGCAAGCTGGGCGCTGGAGACAGCGCAGACGGCGGAAACAGTGTGAATGAATCAGAGCGGCCTCCCCAAAAGGCGCAATAAGGGGAGACCGCTCTGCAAATTTTAAATTATTCGTGAATTCAGGTGTTTTTCCCGGCGGGAGGGGTTGCATTTTTCTTCCAACTGGGGTATGATAACAATGCTGTTAGCACTCCCTGTTTTAGAGTGCCAAGCATCGACAAATGTAAATTGCCATTAGGAGGTATATAGTATGAAGTTAAAGCCTTTAGCTGATCGAGTGATCCTGAAAATGCTCGAGGCAGAGGAGACCACCAAGGGCGGCATTATCCTGACCAGCGCTGCCAAGGAAAAGCCTGAGATCGCCGAAGTACTGGCAGTCGGCCCCGGCGGCAACGTGGACGGCAAAGAGGTCGTTATGACCGTCAAGGTGGGCGACAAGGTGGTCACCAGCAAGTATTCCGGCACCCAGGTCAAGGTGGACGGCGAGGAGCTGACCATCGTCCGGCAGGGCGATATTCTGGCGATCGTAGAGTAATTCTAGCATCGGAGGTAAACGATTATGTCTAAACTGATTAGCTACGGCGAGGAGGCTCGCCGCTCTCTCCAGCGTGGCGTAGACCAGCTGGCAGATACCGTCAAGATCACCATGGGCCCCAAGGGCCGCAACGTGGTGCTGGGCAAGAAGTATGGCTCTCCCCTCATCACCAACGACGGCGTGACCATCGCCAAGGAGATCGAGCTGGAAGATCCCTTTGAGAACATGGGCGCTCAGCTGGTGAAGGAAGTCGCCACCAAGACCAACGACGTGGCCGGCGACGGCACCACCACCGCAACCCTGTTGGCCCAGTCCATCGTGGCCGAGGGTCTGAAGAACCTGGCCGCCGGTGCCAACCCCATGGTTATGAAGAAGGGCATCGCCAAGGCCACTGCCGCCGCTGTGGAGGCCATCAAGGCCAACAGCAAGCCCGTCTCCGGCTCTGAGGACATCGCCCGTGTAGGCGCCATCTCCTCTGCTGACGAGACCATCGGCAAGCTGATTGCCGACGCTATGGAGAAGGTCTCCGCCGACGGCGTCATCACCGTGGAGGAGTCCAAGACCGCAGAGACCTATTCTGAGGTCGTGGAGGGCATGCAGTTTGACCGGGGCTATATCACCCCCTATATGGTCACCGACACCGAGAAGATGGAGGCCGTTCTGGACGATCCTGCCATCCTGATTACCGACAAGAAGATCTCCTCCATTCAGGAGCTGCTGCCCCTGCTGGAGCAGATTGCCCAGTCCGGCAAGAAGCTGCTCATCATCGCGGAGGACGTGGAGGGCGACGCCCTGTCTACCCTGATCGTCAACACCCTGCGTGGCACCCTCCGTGTGGTCTGCGTCAAGGCCCCCGGCTTCGGCGACCGCCGCAAGGAGATGCTGCAGGACATCGCCGTCCTCACCGGCGGCACCGTCATCTCCGCTGACACCGGTCTGGAGCTGAAGGAGGCACAGATGTTCCAGCTGGGCGCTGCCCGTCAGGTTAAGGTCACCAAGGAGAACACCATCATCGTGGACGGCGCAGGCGACCCCGCTGCCATCAAGGCCCGTGTGGGTCAGATCCGTGCCCTCATCGCCACCACTACCTCCGAGTATGACAAGGAGAAATCTCAGGAGCGTCTGGCCAAGCTGGCCGGCGGTGTGGCCGTCATCAAGGTGGGCGCTGCCACCGAGGCCGAGATGAAGGAGAAGAAGCTCCGTGTGGAGGACGCCCTGAACGCCACCCGGGCTGCCGTGGAAGAGGGCATCGTCGCCGGCGGCGGCACTGCCTACGTCAACGCCATCTCCGCTGTGGAGGCGCTGCTCTCTGACGCCGAGGGCGACGAGAAGACCGGTATCTCCATCATTGCCAAGGCGCTGAC
>OMVL01000075.1 GCA_900314485.1 uncultured Eubacteriales bacterium | reverse complement strand
ATGACCTTTGCCACATCGGAGACCAGCACGTCAATATCCTTAGGCGTCACCAGCATACTTCCGACCTCATTGGCAGGCGTCTGCCCGGTGAGGTCCGCAACCAAAGTAGCTGCCTCCACTACGGTCGGGACTCCGATGGCGATGACCGGGATGCCCAGCGTCTCCTGGTTGAGCGCCTGCCGGGCATTTCCCACGCCGGAGCCGGGGATGATGCCGGTGTCCGCGATCTGGACGGTGGAGCAGAGCCGATGGACGGATCGGGCGGCAAGTGCGTCAATGGCAATGACAAAGTCCGGCTTGATCTGGTCGGAGACCGCCTTAACCAGTTCTCCGCTCTCCACGCCGGTCGTGCCCAGCACACCTGCCGCCAGTGCGGAGACAGGCCGAAAAGGTCCGAACTGCTCCGGGGCCTGGGCAATCAGATGGCGGGTCACCATGGTTTGGTCCACCGCTCTGGGACCGACTGCATCCGGAGTGACCAGACGGTTGCCGAGGCCCACCACCAGTGCGGCTGCGTTGCCCTCTCCCCCGCCGGGCAGAAGGGCGGATAACTCTGCCGCCAGGGCGTGTACCGCCTTTTGAAAGGACTCCGGTTCCCGGCGGAGAAGGTCATTAAGCTCCAGAGTCAGATAGCGGCCCTGGGGCTTTCCTATGGCCTCCGCCCCCTCCGGAGAGGTGATGTCCACCTGGACGACGGGGCAGCCCTGATTGGTTCGTTCCGTCTGAGTAACGCCGGAGAGGCCGTCAGGAGTGTTCTGACGCAGCAGCTGCGTGGCCTCCAGGGCCAGGTCGGTACGGTGTTGGATCATAACAGTTTCCTCCCGTTTTCAGAAAATCTGATTTTTCAGCTATTCTCTGCACCGGGCAAAGGTTTATGCGGGAAATTCAAAAAAATTTCAAAAAACAGTTGCATTTTCCATTAGGGGATGGTAAAATGAGTAACTGCACAGGGTTATTGTGCAGATTGCTATTAGAGGAGGTGTTTGGTTTGCCGAATATCAAGTCTGCCAAGAAGCGTGTTCTGGTGAACGAGACCAAGGCTGCCCTGAATAAGGCCGCAAAGTCCAACCTGAAGACTACGCTGAAGAAGTTTGACGCCGCGGTGGCTGAGGGCAACCGCAGCGAGGCTGATAGCGCATACAAGCTGGCTGTCAAGACTGTGGACAAGGCTGCTGCCAAGGGTCTGATTCACAAGAACAAGGCTGCTAACAAGAAGAGCCAGCTGACCGTCAAGCTGAATTCTGTTCAGGGCTGATCGTTACAGTGTATGTTGCGCAAACCGTCTGCCAACCGCAGACGGTTTTTTGCCTATCTGGGGCGCATATCATGATAACGTAACTCTCTGGAAAGGAGGGCGCTCCGTGTCGACGCCTCGAAAGCACTCCGTCTTCCATTTTCTCTGGATGCTGATCGACATCTACATGAACAAGCGGGTCTCCCGGGCAAGTGCCCAGCTGGCCTACTATCTCCTGATGAGTATTTTCCCCATTTTGATCGTCATCTCCTCTATCCTGGGCATGCTGCCCATCACCGATTCACAGGTGATCCAACGCATTCTACCCATGCTGCCCGTGGCTATTCAGGATCTGTTGGGAGATTATCTGGTCTATATCAATACACACCAGAGCGTTGCACTGCTCAGCGGCGGTGCGATCATGACGCTGACTGCCTCATCCGCCGCCTTTCGGGGCCTGATGGACATCTTTGGCGATGTCTTTGGCAAGCGGGTACAGGAGGGCTTTTGGGGGTTCATTTTCTCCCTCTTCCTTTCCCTGCTGCTCATCGTCATGCTATATGGCAGTCTGCTCATTGTGCTGCTGGGCAACTGGCTACAGCACATCATGCCCGGTGTATTGGATCTTCTGCTGGTGCACTACGGCTGGCGGCTGGTACAGATTCTGCTGCCCTTTGCCATGATCTTTCTGTTTCTGGCACTGATCTATCGGCTGACAGCCTGGACGCCCCGGCATAAACGGACCATCCTGCCCGGCGCCTCTCTGGCGTCCATTGCGCTGGTGGCTGCCACAAATGTATTCTCCTACTTTATCAGCGTCTCCAGTCGGTACACAACGGTATACGGATCGCTGGCAGCGGTCATCATCCTGCTGGTCTGGCTCTTTCTCTGCAGTAACATTATCATTCTCGGAAATGTGTTCAACTATGTCGCAGCAGAACAGCAGGACCAGTACGGCACCATACGGCTGCCTCATCTTGATCTCAAAAACTCCAAGAAATGAACCCTCGGCTCTGCCTCCTGAGAGGCAGAGCCGTTTTACGTTCAACTCCATATATAAAACAAAAGCGACGGACAAACCGTCGCTTTTGTTCGTGTTGGCACTACCAATTTTCCCAGGCCGTCTCCAGCCAAGTATCGTAGGCGCAGGTGAGCTT
>OMVL01000037.1 GCA_900314485.1 uncultured Eubacteriales bacterium | reverse complement strand
TCTCGCCGGGCATCCTTTCCCCATTGTTCCATGACAACGCCCCCTTTCCCTTATTATACAGGAATCGGGGGCATCTGGGTAGTTTTTTGACAGGCTGAAGCTGCCCGCCGAATAATCGGCGGGCAGCTTTTCACGCTTTTACTTATTTGTTGGGATTGAGCACATCCCGATTTTTTACAAAGTACTCAATACCGGAGTAGACGGTGGTCACCAGAATGACGCTATTACAGATCAGATTCAGCGCCGAAAGGTCAAAGACCAGCATCACGCAGATACAGACCATGGTAGAGGCAGTCTTCACTTTGCCCGACCACCCGGCGGCGATGACCCGTCCGTTGTCCACTGCCACCAGGCGCAGAGCGGAGACGGCAAACTCTCTGGCAATCACGCACAGCAGCACCCAGGCAGGCATTCTCCCCTGCTCCACAAAGATGAGCATGGCGGAGGTGACCAACAGCTTATCCGCAATGGGATCCAGGAACTTGCCGAAGTCGGTGATCTGATTGTACGTTCTTGCAATATAACCATCCAAAAAGTCGCTGAGACTGGCTAGAATGAAGATGCCCAGCGCCGCCCAGCGGCTGTATGGGAAGGTCAGGTAGCAGATGACCACAAAGACCGGGATCAGCAACACCCTGACAAGAGTGATCTTATTTGCTGTATTCATTGCACTTCCTCCCACTCATCGATCTCGCCCAGCAGCTCCCCGTCCTCCGTGCCGGTGAGCAAAACGGGGACAAAGGCGCCTACCGGCACCTCTCCCGCAGCGGTAAAGTAGACCGTGCCGTCAATGCCGGGAGAGTCGGCGTAGGTCCGTCCGGCCCAGCAGCCCATCTCCTCGTCAAAGCCCTCGCAGAGGACCTCCGTCACCCGGCCGAGACGGCTGTCGTTGAAGTCGTCCATAACCTGGGCCTGGAGCTGGCTCAGGAGGGCGACACGGTGCTCCGCTGTCTCAGGCGAGACCTGATTTGGCATAGCGGCGGCAGGGGTCCCCTCCTCCGGGGAGTACCGGAAGACACCCGCCCGCTCCAGCTTTTCCGCCCGAAGAAACTCGCACAGCTCCTCAAACTCCGCCTCGCCCTCGCCGGGAAGGCCGCAGATGATGCTGGTGCGGATGACCACACCGGGCAGTTTGGCACGCAGCTTATGAAACAGGTCGGTAATGTATGCCTTGTCTCCCCTGCGGCACATGGTGTTCAAAATGCCGTCATTGATGTGCTGGATGGGGATGTCCACATAGTTGACGATCTTGTCCTCCCGTGCCATGACGTCAATGAGTTCATCCGTCAGGGCGTCGGGGTAGAGGTAATGGAGCCGGATCCAGTGGAAGTCCAGCTTGCACAGCTCCGTCAGCAGCTCCGGCAGCATATATCGGCCGTACCGCTCCTTGCCATAGCGGGTGACGTCCTGAGCAATCAAAATCAGCTCCTCCACGCCGCTGTCCGCCAAGACATGGGCCTCCGCAAGAATGGACTCCATACTGCGGCTGCGGTACTTGCCCCGCAGCTTGGGAATGATGCAGAAAGCGCAGCGGTTGGAACAGCCCTCGGCAATTTTCAGATAGGCCGTCCAGGGGTTGGTGGAGACCATCCGGTCTCCGTCCTCATAGGTGGTGTCAATGTCTCCGAAGTGCTCGGCGGTCTTCCCGCCCATGACCTCTTCCACCGCCTTGACGATCTCATGGTAGCTGCCGGTTCCCAGAAG
Organism: uncultured Eubacteriales bacterium; assembly: GCA_900314485.1. GTDB lineage: Bacteria > Bacillota > Clostridia > Oscillospirales > Oscillospiraceae > Onthomonas. The sequence goes on along the minus strand of OMVL01000037.1, from coordinate 13,706 downwards.
GCCGTCCACCTCCGGCAGCTCCGTCTTAATGTCCTCCCGATAGCGCTGGGAGAGACAGCCGGTGACCAGAATTTTCTTCAGCAAGCCCTGTTCTTTCAGGGCAGCCATCTCCAAAATGTTGGCAATGGCCTCTTCCTTCGCAGCGTCGATAAAGCCGCAGGTATTGATCACGCAGAGGTCAGCACCCTCCGGGTCGTCCACCACGAAGTGTCCGGCGTCCTGCACAAGAGCGGCCATCTGCTCGCAATTGACCCGGTTTTTATCACAGCCTAAGCTGATAAAAGCAATGTTATAGCTCATTCGATCACCTCATTCTGCCACAGTATAACAGATTTGGGAGCCGAGGTAAACACCTTTCAGCTCCCAAATTCCTGCTCTTTTAATACATTTCGTCCCACTTTTCCGTCCGGGCGGCATAGCCTTGTATCTCCTCACGGATTGCGTCCCAGCTAAAGCCCCGGCGGCGGAGAGCATTGGTCTGCCGTTGCAGCTCCTTATCCGTGATCTCCCGATACCGGAATTTAGACACCAGAAATTCCGCCACCACCTCCCGCTGGGGCCGGGCCTCTTGCATCGCCTCGTCCCAGCAGTCCTTGGGCACCTTACGGCGAAACAGTTCGTCCCGGATCTTCTGCGGGCCGTAGCCCATGCGGTCATAGTGTCGCACGATTGTCTTGGCGTACTCCACATCGTTGACGGCGCCCAGATCCTCCAGCCAGTCGGCGGCCTTCTGGGCGGAGGAGGCCCCCTCCCCCTTGGAAACCAGCCGGTCCATCAGCTCCTGCTTGGACAGCGGCCTTGCGCCGATCATCTTCGCCGCTCTTGCCTTTGCGGCAGTGTCCTGGCTGGAGGTAAGCAGCCGATTCAGCTCCTCTCCTTCCAGCACAAGCCCGGGGCGCAGCCCGAAATCCAACAGCTCCTGCTCCCCCGCCTTGATCAGCGTCCCGGAGTCCAGAAAGACCAGATACCGGCCCTTAACGTGCTTGGAGGGCTCGACTCGATCGACTCTGGGCATCAGCCTTCAAAGTCGTCCGCAGAGACGTCAATAGTGGGGGCAGCGCCGGCAGCAGGCTCCTCGTCGCCCACATTGCGGCCGGCGGCCTTGGCGGCCACCAGCGCCTGACGGCTCATGAGCTTGTAAAGGTTGGCCCGGATCTGGGCCTCCAGCTCCTCCGCCACGTCAGGGTGGTCCAGCATATACTGCTTGGCAGCGTCACGGCCCTGGCCCAGACGCACCTCGCCCATGGAGTACCAGGAGCCGGACTTCTCCACAAAGCCCAGCTGCTGGGCCAGGTCAACGATCTCGCCGTCCTTAGAGATACCGGTGCCGTACATAATGTCAAACTCCGCCTCACGGAACGGAGGCGCTACCTTGTTTTTGACTACCTTTGCCCGGGTGTGGTTGCCGATCATCTCGTCGCCCACCTTCAGGGTCTGGATCCGGCGGACTTCGATACGGACGGAGGAATAGAACTTCAATGCACGGCCGCCGGTAGTGACCTCAGGGTTGCCGTATATGACGCCCACCTTTTCACGCAGCTGGTTGATGAAAATGCAGATGCAGTTGGTCTTTCCGATGGAGCCGGTCAGCTTCCGCAGCGCCTGGCTCATGAGCCGGGCCTGAAGGCCCACGTAGCTGTCGCCCATCTCGCCCTCAATCTCGGCACGGGGCACCAGAGCGGCGACGGAGTCCACCACCACCACGTCCAGAGCGCCGGAGCGAACCAGCTGGTCGGTAATCTCCAGGGCCTGCTCGCCGGTATCCGGCTGGGAGATGAGCATGGAGTCAATATCCACACCCAAAGCCCGGGCATAGGTGGGGTCCATGGCGTGCTCAGCGTCGATATAGGCCACCTCGCCGCCCAGCTTCTGGGCCTCGGCCACCACATGAAGAGCCAGGGTGGTCTTACCGGAGGACTCGGGGCCGTAGATCTCGATAATGCGGCCCCTGGGCAGACCGCCGATGCCCAATGCAATGTCCAGCCCCAGAGACCCGGTGGGGATGCTCTCCACCTGAATGGTGGTATTGTCGCCCATGCGCATAATGGAGCCCTTACCGTAAGTGCGCTCGATCTGGGCAACAGCCGTCTCCAGCGCCTTCTTCTTGTCGCTGGCCGGGGCGGCGGGGCGAATGGTGGGTTTTTTTGTAGCCATAGTTCAGTTTCCTCTCCTCTGTTGATTTGTCCTAATTATCTCACATTGATAGTCCCATTTTCAGGACTCCAAAGGGTAAATTCATCTTCTTCAATGAGCCAGCGCCCCTCAACCACCCGGAGGATGCCCGCTGTGTCGGGATAGCTGGACACGGAGCGGAAACCGGCTTTGGCGAGCATCAGCTCCACGTCAGCGGCCTGGCCGATGCCAACCTCATAGATCAGCCAGCCTCCGGGACGGAGGGACTCCTTCCACTTTTCCGTGATGACCCGATAGAAGTTCAGGCCGTCCTCACCGCCGTCCAGGGCCAGATGGGGCTCGTAGCAGCGGACGGACTCATCCAGCGTCTCAATATCCGCTGTGGGGATGTAGGGCGGGTTGGAGACAATGACGTCAAATTGCCCGAAGGGCTTGGGCGGTATCTCTCTGGCATCCGCCTGGAAGCAGATGGCGTTGTTCTGCCGTCCGGTACGGCGGATATTCTGCCGGCACAGGCGCACTGCGTCCGAGGACCAGTCCGCCAACACCACCCGGCAGTCCGGAGCATAGGTGGCGACCGCCAGTCCGATGCAGCCGGTGCCGCAGCAGAGATCCAGCACTCTGGCCTGACTCCCCGCCTCCCGGGTCCGGCGGACGGCCTGTTCTGCCACCACTTCGGTGTCCGCTCTGGGGATGAGCACCGTGGGATTTACGTCCAGGTCCAGACCGCAGAAGCTCCACTCTCCCAGCAGATAGGCGGCAGGCTCTCCCTCCAGACGGCGGTGAGCCAGCTCCTCTACCTCGCGCTGGAGGTCGGAGGGGATATAGTAGTTGATGTCCGCCCAGAACTGCTCCTGGCTCTTATGGGCGGCGTGGCAGATCAGTTCTCTGGCCTCCAGTGCAGCGGCCTCAATGCCCGCCATTCTGAAGCTGCGGCGCAGGTCCAGATAGAGATTGTTATAGGTGGTCGCCATGGTCACGCCCTCCCATTACCACCGGTCCTGCCCCTTTTGGGCGGGCAGCACCTGCTTCAGCGCCTCAATGGCCACCTCCATCATGGAGTCGTCCGGCTCAAAGGTGGTAAAATTCTGCATCCACAGCCCGGGGGCGGTGAGGATGCGGGTCAGGAAGTTGTCATGTCCTCCGGCAAAGCGGTTAAACTCGTAGCTGATACCCACGATAATGGGCAGCGTCAGCAGTTGTAACAGCATCCGCACAAAGACGTTAGCGGGTGTGACAAACGTAAAGAGGACGGCATGGACCAGAATGGCAACGGCTACCACCACAAAGAGGAAGCTGGTGCCGCAGCGGGGATGATGTCGGGGCATGTCCCGGACATTGTCCACCGTCAGGGCAAGGCCCCGCTCATAGCAGAAAATGGTCTTGTGCTCCGCCCCGTGATAGGAGAACACCCGGCGAATATCCTTCATCTTAGACACCAAAATCAGATAGGACAGAAAAATGGCCACACGGATGACGCCCTCCACCAAGCTGACCGCCAGCTTGTTCATGGGGATCAGATAGCCCAGCAAATTGGTGATCACCGTGGGGAGCAGGAAGAACAAGCCCACAGAGAAGCAGATGCCCAGCACCACAGACAGGCCCACAATGACCTTTCCGAAGGCCTCGCTGCCCAGCTTTTTCTCCAGCCAGACCTCAAATTTCGACGGCTGTGCCGCCTCCTCCTCCGGGTAGAAGTCGGCAGAGAACATCAGCGCCTTGACTCCCCTGTACATGGAGTCCAAAAAGGTGACGCAGCCCCGGATAAAGGGCAAACCGAGAACCGGATACCGCTCCTTAATGAGCTTCAGCTCCTCATTCTTGACTTCCATTCCTCCGTCCGGCCGGCGGACGACGATAGACTGTTTCTCCGGGCCCCGCATAAGAATGCCCTCGATCAGCGCCTGACCGCCGATGGTAGTGCGGAAGCAGGTCTGTTGTGTCTCTTTTGCCATGGAATCATCTCCTGATATTCTATCAAACATTTGTTCGAATTGCAAGTAAAAATCGAACAAACGTTTTCACTGTTCCTGATTTGCCGACTGTTTAGCCAGGGCGGCACGGATGTCCTCTAACGGAAGTGTGCCCGTAGTCGTGGCAGGCTTGGCCGGAGACGGAGCGCTGATGGGCAGAATGATCCGCGCCAGACAGCCGCCGCCGGGGGCGTTGGCAATGTCCAGCTGGCCGCCGTGGCGGGTGACGATCTCATCACAGACGGCAAGGCCGATGCCGTTTCCTCTGGCCTTGGAAGAGCCTTTGTAAAACTTCCGTTTCACAAAGGGCAGCTCTTCCTCCGGAATTCCGGGGCCGTAGTCCCGGATCGTGATACAGACCGCATCCTCCAGCCGGGCGATAGCGGTCTGGATAGCGCCGCCGGAGCCGCCGTGCTTGGCGGCGTTGTCCAACAGATTGCAGAACACCTGCCGCAGCCGCTGGGGGTCTCCGGGGATGGGGGCAAACTCCTCCTCACACTCATTGTGATGGAGGGCAATGCCCTGCTTGGGGAAGATCTGGCTATAGGTGAAGACGGCATCCTCAAACTCCGCCTTGATGTCAATGCTCTCCATATTCAGGGTGAACCGGCCGTCCTCGATACGGGAGAACTCCAGCAGCTCCTCCACCATCTGAGCAAGCCTTCTGCCCTCGCTGACGATGATGCCCAGTCCCTTCTGCACGTCCTGGGGGTCGGCAATCTCTCCGGAGAGCAGGGTCTCGCCCCAGCCGTTGATGGCGGTAAGGGGGGTGCGCAGCTCATGGGAGACAGAGGAGATGAACTCGCTCTTCATCTTCTCATTCTGGCTGATCTTCAGGGACATATCGTTGATGGCGTCGGTGAGCTGGCCGATCTCGTCGTCATACCGCTTCTCGAGCTGGATACCGTAGCTGCCGGCGGCAATGCGCTTGGCCGTCTCGGTAATGCCCGCCATGGGGTCTACGATGGACTTGATGAAGTAGATGCTGGCAGCATACATGAGCAGCACCAGCAGAAAGCCCCCCAGCATGATCAGCAGGACCACCTGAATAATCTGCCGATCCACCACCGACAGAGAAGTCACCAGGCGCATGACCGCCTTCACCTCGCCCCGATTGATAATGGGGCAGGCCACCGCCATGATCCGCTCCCCCGTATCGGGGTCCCGGCCCACCCAGTGGTCGGTATCCATGCTCTCAATGGCTGAGGTCACGTCCGGCATCATCTCCCGGCTCAGGTCGTTCAGTCCGTATGTGGACATGGAAGACAGTACCACCCGCTGGCGGCGAATGTCGATAAATTGCAGCTCCAACCGGTCCCGCTCGTCAAACTCGTTGACATAATAATTTGCCATGTCCAGATATTCATTCTCGTTGGAGGCATAACTGGAGAAGAATTCGCTGGCGGCATTTACTTTTGCCTCCATGCCCAGACGCATGGAGTTGTAGTAATAGTTGCTCAGCGACACGGCCGAGATAATAATGACGACGATGACAACGCTCAGAACCACACCCACGCTGTTGATCATCCAGCGGCGGCGGATGCCCTTTTGAAAGGGGTTGGCCGGGCGGAACAGCTCAGCCAGATTCTGGGCAGAGGCAGACTTCTTCGCCCTCTCCCCTTTTGCCACCCGGCGTCCCTCCTCTTCTGCGGGAGGTTCGTGTCTCAAAAGCCCCATTTATATCCGTAGCCCCAAACAGTGGTGATATAGGTGGGATTCTGTGGGTCGTCCTCCACCTTCAGGCGGAGACGGCGGATATTCACATCCACGATCTTCACCTCGCCGAAGTAGTCTCTGCCCCAGACGGACTCCAAAATCTCGTCCCGGGAGAGCGCCTTGCCGGGATTGTCCATGAACAGCTTGATGATAGAATACTCCACCTGCGTCAGCTTGATGCGCTGGCCGTTTTTCTCCATCGTCCGGTTTCTCGTATTGAGCAGAAAGGGATCCTGGCGAATGACACCGTTTTCCAACAGCGGCTCCCCGCCGGTCCGACGGTAGAGGGCGTCTACCCGGGCAGTCAGCTCAGCCGGCGAGAAGGGCTTGGTCACATAGTCGTCCGCACCGGTCATCAGGCCTGTTACCTTGTCCATCTCCTGCGTTCTTGCAGTTAACATAATAATTCCAATCTTGGCATTATCCGCCCGAATGCGGCGGCAGACCTCAAAGCCGTCGATGCCGGGCAGCATCACGTCCAGCAGAGCCACCCGGATGTCCGGATTCCGCTTGACGATCTCCATGGCCTCTTCACCGCTGGAGGCCTCCAGGGTGTCGTAGCCTGCCCGCTTGAGGTTGATGACGACAAAGCTGCGGATATTAGCCTCGTCCTCCAGTACCAGTACCTTTCTCATGAACTGCCTCCCTGCCAATCAATCGTTGAACCAGTTTGTGGTAATAATATGCAGTGCCTCCTGCACCTGCTCGGGGGTCCATCCCGACCAGTTGTTCTCTTCCAGTCGGACGGAGTAAAGGGCTTCTTCTGTCCCGGTATCCAAGACAGTCCGTCCGTTCTGAGAGGAGCGAAGTTCCTGATCTGAGCCGGTATTTTTATAAATTGTCATAAACAGCTCTCCCTCGGTGTTGGTGAGCACCTGGGCGCCCAGCGTCTCGCTCTCCTCCAACACGCTCTCTGCGCTGGGATCAACGTCGTGGAGCACATAAAACTGGATGCTCCGCTCCACCGTCACGCCCTCGCTGTAATCGCTGCGGGCCAGGGCAATACGGCCCCGCCAGGTGACGGGAGTGACCAGATACCAGCCGTCGCTGCTGTTATAGTAGGTGCTGCAAAGTACGTGGCGGCCGCCGTTGATGTCATACTGGCACCAGTTGATGAGGTTAAAGGTCTCGGACAGGCAGATCTCTCCGCCCTCCAGACGCTCGTACATGGCGGAAATGTCGGGAATCTCCCAAATGCCGTCGCCGTTCAAGTCCTGATCGGCCACATAGACCCGGCGTCTGGTACTGAGACTGGTGCCGGCAGTCTCATCCCGGGTGATATTGACCAGGCCGTCTCCCCGCAGGGCCAGAATATCGGTCAGCTGGACGCGGCCGCTGGTCTCTCCTGTATCGGCGTCAAAGACATAGCCGGTGACATAGAGGGCATTCTCACCGCTGAACAAGAAGCTGACCCGGGTCCGATCGATAGCAGCCAGATCGGAGGAGAGATATGCCTCGCTCTGCAGGGCCAGGACGCCCTCCTGGCAGGTATAATATTCCGCCCGGTTGCCGCTGACATCAGAGGGATCCAGCTGAAGCAGGATCAGCTCGTCCTGTCCGTCGCCGTTGAGATCCGCTACTGCGTATTTGGTGTAGTTTCTGGGGGCCAACAGCTCGGTATAGCCTCCCTCCCGGACGCTGTAAGCAGAGAGTGCGTAAACACCGGAAGAGATTTGCCAGCTCAGGACAATATCCCGGTCGTTTTCTCCGTGGAGCTGGGCATATGCCACGGAGTTGACGGCAATGCCCTGACCTGCGATTTTGGCCATCTCCTGATACTCGCCCTCCTCGTTCTGACGGAACACATAGACCTGCAGTCCGGAACTGTCTTTAAAGAAGGCCACCGCCTCACCGATACCGTCTCCGTCCAGGTCCACATCCTGCACCGGCCGGGTATTAGAGCCGGAGAGGGGCGCTGCATATTCCAGACCGCTGTCCAAAAGGCCCTGAAGGGCATTGCGCAAACTCTCATATTCCACCGAAGTTCTGGGCAGGGCGTAAAGATCGTCTCCCGAGCGCAGATTGCAGGCGCAGAGGGACAGAGACAGGCACAGCAGCAGGGCCAGAATTCCCATTTTACGTCTCATCTTCCCCTCCCCTTTCGTACACAGCATTACAAAATATATGATACCACAATCGACGGGAAATTCCTATCCCATTTTTGCAGTTTCTTCCGGGAAACCTATTGCATTTCCCTCCTCTGTTGGGTATAATAATCAAGTCATCCGCCTGCCGGTGTGATGGAATTGGTAGACGTAGTGGACTCAAAATGTCTCACGCCTCACACCGTTCAAAACCCGGAAAGCCTTGTGCCACAAGGGTTTTCCAAAACGAAAAATCTCCGATTTTCGGGATTGGCCTCCATTTTGGCCTCCAAATTCCGAAAAGCATCCTCGAGCACCTTTCCCCTCAAGCACCTATGCCGGTGTGGTGGAATTGGCAGACGCCCGGGACTCAAAATCCCGTGTCCGCAAGGACGTGCGGGTTCGACCCCCGCCACCGGCACCATCTGAAAGTCCCGAAAGCCTTGATTTTACTGGGTTTTCGGGACTTTCTCTGTTCATTCCCGAAGATGGTGCATGTGTGTCTGAAACGGTGTAAAACGGGCAAAAATCGCGTTTCTCAGGAAATCCGAATCCCGAAAAGCCTTGTGCTGCAAGGGTTTCCAGGCTCGTGGAGGCCAATCAGGAGGCCAAATTCATTCCTGGCCGGGAAAGTAGCCAGGGATTTTATTGGCGGAGGCCACCTTGGAGTTGTAGTCCAGGTGGGTGTAGATGTTGCTGGTGGTGCCGATGTCGCTGTGGCCGAGCCATTCCTGAATGTCCTTGAGGGCTACGCCGTTGGCGTAGAGCAGGGTCGCACAGGAGTGCCGGAGGTCGTGAAAACGGATACGCCGCAGTCCGTGCTTTTCCAGAAATTCCGGAAATGCCTGTGTGAGATACCCCGGCTTGATCCGCTGCCCGATCGCGTTGACGTAGACATAGTCCAAGTAGTCTTCGCAGTAGCTGTTTCCGCACAGATCCATGTATTCCTCCTGCTTCTTTCTCAGCTCCTTGAGCAGCGCTTCAAAAGGCGGCACGAGAGGAAGGCTCCGATGGGAGGACTTGGTTTTCGTCCGATCCTTTGCCAGCTCTACATATTTGCCATCCACGATGGTCTGTGTTACGGTGTGACGGATGGTAATGACCTTACGATCAAAATCGATGGCGTCCCATTTCAGGCCGACGACCTCGCTGCGGCGCAGACCGTAGAACGCGGCCAGGATCACGCCCAGCTCCAGATCGGTTCCCTTGACGGCGGCGAACAGCTCCTCCAGCTCTTCGCCGTTGTAGGGGATCGTCTCAAACTTGACCTTTTTTGGACGCTGTACTTTGTCGGCAGGATTGGAATCGATCAGATCCGTTTTGAAGGCATATTGCAGCGCTTTTCGGATGTTGGCATGGCGATGGATCACCGTGTTTGCGCTGACGCCCAGCTCCTCCAGTTCGTAGGTATAGTAATCCTGGATATGCTTGGCCGTCACATCCCTCAAAAGCAGCTTGGGAAAATGCTTGTCGAAGTACGGAATGATTCTTTTCCTGATCGTCAGGTCGTAGGCGGCATACGTGGTTGGCTCCACGCTGGGTTTCATCATTTTCAGCCAGTCTGCCAGGAACTTGGTGAATTGGATCTTTTCACCGTATAGGCCGGACTTCGTTTGCCCGGTTCATATCCACCCCGGCGCCGAGAAATGCCTGGATGGGATCGATAATCAGAAGCCGGACGTTGTTTTCCCGGACAGCCTTCTCAATCCGTTCATCGGAGAGCATGAGGGGCGAAGCCTCGTCGTTGATGACCAGTACCCGATCCAGGTCTGCACCCACGGAGATCAATCGGGGCTTTACCGTATCCCCCAATCCATCCTCCGCCGTCTGGTAGATCACGTTGAAGGGCTCCAGAATCTTTGCATCCGGCAGCGGTTTGCGGTTCGTGCAGGCTGCCGCCAGCTCCATACCGAAGTAGGTCTTTCCTTCGCCGGGGTTGCCCTGGAGGATCGTGATTTTTCCGAGGGGCAGATAGGGATACCACAGCCATTCCACCTCTGTCAGCACCACGTCGCTCATGCGGATCATCGGTACGTTCGTATTTGGGTTTTCCTGCATCTTTTTTCCCTCCTTCACAGCACGGGATCGTCTTTCGTTTTCTGCACGGGTCGAGTCTTTTCTTCCTTTACCGGTTCGCTGACAGCGTCCGTCCAGTCAGAATTCGAGGCGGAAGAGATCGCCCTCTTGATGCGATTCAGGGTCGCCACCTGCTCTGCCAGAGGACGGTTTTGCTGATTCAGCCGATCTGCTTTTTCCGTGAGTTCTCCCCGTTCCAGCGAAAGACGGGTGAAATCCAGATCACCGTTTTCTTTGAGGTAAGGTTCGATCTGTCGGCGGCAGGCGTAGTAAGTTTTGAGCTCTTTCTCATGTGCCGTTTTGTACTTTTCCTTGGCGGGGACCATTATATTTTTGAAATAGATTCCGCCCCATTCATCGAAGACAGGTTTGACACTCTGATAGCGGTCAAAGGCTTTTTCGATGGCGTCAAGGTGCTGGATCTGCTTTGTGATCTTATGCAGCTCCGTTTGGACCGGATCGGCGGTTTCCTTCACCTGCCGGACGTGCTCGGACAGCTCGTCCACAGTGGTGATGCCGTGCTCCTGAAGATATCGAACCATCTGGCTGTGTTCTTTCAGATTCCTGTTCTTCGGCACAAAAGACCAGGCTCCCGCGTTTCGCTGATTCAGGTGGGCGGTCAGGAGATCGCAAACGGACGGTTCCGGCTTTGCGGCCTGTTTCAGATTTGCGATCCAGTCGCTGAGCTCCCGAAGCTGGGTTTTCAGCCGCCGGATCATGGCGTTGATCTGACGAATCCAGCGATTCCGGTCCCCCTTCTCCGTGCGGATTCCCTGCGATTCCATCTCCCGGACCTTGGGACCTTCATGGACGGTCGGGATCAGATCCACGCCCTGCTTCTCATAGGAACGGTGGTCCAGGTGGGCATCAAGGCCGTGAGCGGCGAAATGCTCGTTGTTGATTTCGGCCCAGGCTTCCCGCCAGCGTTCCAGGGTTTCGGCGCTGCCCCAATCGGTAGTGGGAACCGCGTCAAACTGTGGGCGGCCCGCTGCGTCTGGCATCCGGTTACCGGCATCGTCCAGACGGTAGACCCGTTTCTGCTTCGCGCCCCATGTACCGTCCGGGTTCAATGGTCGGATGGGACAGATAACGTGGACGTGGGGATTCGGCACAGCGTCACCCTTGTCGGGCAGATGGACCGCATAGTCCGCGATCATGCCTCGATCCACGAATTGTCTCTGTATGAACTCCCTGGCAATTTCCAGATTCTCCTTCATGGAGAACTCGTTCTGCAGGGAAAAATCAAAGCTGTAAGCGAGCTGCGCCTTGGGATGCCGCTCCGCCTGCTCCACTGCGTTCCAGAGTTTTTCGCGGTTTTCGTATTCCTTCGGAGCGAAGGACGGGAGCAGGATCCCGGTTTCAATGATGCCGCGTTTGCGGGTGTAGTCGCTGTACTCGCCGTAGATTTCGCTGAATAGTTTCTCGCCGGCCCGGTATGCTGCGGCGGCGATGGCGGATTGTCCGGCACTTCGTTTGATCTGTGTCACGCTGAAATGAAAGTCAGCCATTTTCTCCCTCCTGTTCGCCTTCCTGGCGGGCCATGATAAGGCCCTGCACCTGCGGAAGTGAAAAGATCTCGTCCATCAGGCCATAGAATTCCTGATCGCTGCAACCCTTGAGACAGGGGGCGATGTCTTCGACGATGGCCCCTTTGATGACAAGGCGGTGGGTCCGTCCCCTCCGCTCGTTGTCTTTCAGAAAATTCGCCCGATTCTCCGCCCGCCGAAGCTGATGCTCGATCTGTTCCTGCTTTTTCATGGTCTTGGCCAGCTCTTCTTCGACGTCTTTCTTTTCCTCCTTGAGTTTCTCGATTTCGGTCTTTTTCTTCTTGCTTTCTGACATGTTCGGTACCTATCCTTTCTTTTCGTTTCTTATCAAAACAAGGCGGCGGGGCTCGATGCGTAAACGTCAAGTTCCGCTGCCTTGTGCGCAAGAGATAGCCGCTCTGCGGCGAAAGAGGGTGCAGCCCTCTTTTCTGACTGTAAGGAAGCAGGGGCGGGACAGGTTTCGATGCCCGCCGGCCTCCGGAGGACGCACGATCCGAATACCTCTTCGGGAGGTATAGAAGTGCGCCTTTGGATTCCAAGCAGTCCCTTTTCGAACTTCCGGAAGTCCGTTTTTGAGAAGTATGTGATCCGATCATCCGTCAAAAATGAAAATCACAAATCTTCCATCATATATTGATTTTTGATTGATGAAGTGGTAAATATGGTCGAATAATGGAAAGTGGGGCGTGTCATGAAAAACCCTCCTTTTGAAATTACACAAGCGATGCTGACCGACGCGGCGGAGATTGCCGAGATGGTCGGCCGCCTTTCTGCAGGGAAACTGTCATCGAGCCCGATCCTGCGGCGCACGAATCGCATCCGCACCATCCAGGGCACCCTGGCAATCGAGCAGAATACCCTGAGCGTGGAGCAGGTCAAGGCTGTGCTGAACGGCAGGCATGTGATCGCGCCGCCCCGTGATATTACCGAGGTCAAGAATGCCTATACCGTCTATGAAACGATGGCGGAGCTCGATCCTTATTCCGTTGATTCCCTGCTGGCCGCCCACGGTGCCATGATGCACGGTCTGATCGACGAGGCCGGACTGTTTCGCTCCGGCGCAGCAGGCGTCGCAGACAGCGAAGGCAATATCCTGCACGTATCTTTGACGTGTCAAGAATCAGCAGCTATGAACCTCTGCCCATGCTTTTGACCGCAGCGGCGATACGACATTTTTGTACTGAACGATCGTTAGATCCCCGGCGGATCCAATTGGTTTATAATGACGATAAAAACTATCAGTATGCGTGTCATATGGGCTTTTTCCAAGCGGCGGGCTTTGCCCAGGGAAAAGCGCCGGGTGAAGCATCCGGCAGCACATCTTACATTCCACTCACGAAGATTGATATTGCGGAATTAACTCATAATGCTTTTGAAAAAGGCGATTTGGCCGATCAGGGTGATATTATTGAGCTTGAAGCAAAGCGTCTTTCACGGGTGCTTTCTCAAGGAGAAGTTGAATTCGAGAAACTGTTACAATACTTGTTGCGTGAAGCAATACGAAACATTCCGGAGCATGCCGGGACAAGTGAGGCTTGGCTATGCGGTCAATACTGGCATAATTGTAATCTGGCGGAAATTGCAATCTTAGATGAGGGAATCGGGATCTATAATAGCCTGTCTCGCAACCGGGTTCATCGAAACTACATCACAACAAACGAGGATGCCCTGCGGTGGGCGCTAAAACCTGGGGTTTCAACTGCATTTCATCCAGCCAGAGGACAAAGAAGTCAAGAACCGTGGGCAAACTCCGGATACGGCTTGTATATGATCAGTGAGATTTGTAAAGCCACAGATGGATGGTTCACCTTTGTCAGCGGGGACGATTGTATGGTGTGTATCCGAATACCTCCAGCTTGTATAAAGCACATTACAGCGGAACGGCACTTGGCATTCGTGTGAACACTTCAAGAATAACGAAATACCAGACGATAATAGATGATGCGATGGTTAGAGGTATGAGTGAAGCAAAGACCATAAAGAATGCGTTTAGGGAAGCGTCAATTCCATCGAAGGGGTTGTTATTCTAAGTTATCAGGCACTTTCTATTATGAGCAAATGAGGTCAACTATAATGGTCCCCCTGTCAAGACCACTATCTCAAATTTTATCGTGAACCAGATATTTCCAATTCTGACTTTGGCAGCATCCCGAGCCACTCCGCATATTTAAGTGAGA
>OMVL01000023.1 GCA_900314485.1 uncultured Eubacteriales bacterium | reverse complement strand
CAATCACCTGCATAAAGCCCACGGTCCACTGGGCGTCCGAGGGGCTGGCCTGCCCAGTGCCCTGCACCACGGCGGGGCGAACGACCAGGACGTACGGGCCATTACTCGAACTAGAGTCTAAGTCCTTTACAAACCGGAAATACGGGACATCGGCGGCATCCTTGGGCGTCAGGCGGAAATGATAGTTGCCGTTGTAGCCGAACTTGACGCTATACTCGCTACTTTCCCTGCCGGTGTTGGTCGTATAAGAGACGGGATAACTGTCATAGGGTTTTGCAAGCTGATACTTGCCGTCATTGCCCTTGGTGTACCACTCCACCACCAGGTCGCTGCCGACCTGTTCCGTCGCCGCCTTGAGGGCAAAGGCCAGGGACCAGTAGGAAGAATTGTCGCGGTTAATATCCGCTCCGTCCAGCACCACCCGCAGGCCGTAGTTGGGAAGGCCGGTGCCGTCGTCCAGTGTCAGCTCGCCGGGGTCCACCTCTGTGTTCTCCGACTCGCCGAAGGTGAGCTTAATGGTACGCACCTGGCCGCTCCGGTTGGACATCCAGGCCGCCGAGGTGGCCTTGGGGCCGTCAGCGGCGGCGCCGTTCGTCCAGCCGGCAATATCCAGGGGATTCACATCGCTGCTGCCGTCGTTGATCTGAATGTCGGTAATGCTGCTCGTGCTGCCTGTCAGGCCGGAGATGGTATAGCGCCAGCTGCCCGGAGCTGCGGCGGCCTGGGGAGCATAGCCCCAAGTACGGAAGTCATTTGTGTCCGTGTAAAATCCACTGTCGTCCACATAGGCATCCCGCAGCACCAGAACATCGCTCTTTGTATAAAATGCAGAAGAAGTGCTATAGGTGGCTGCGTGATAGACACTGCCCATTTTCAGCGTCCAGTCCAGGCTCAGGCTGCCCTCATCGTGGGAAAACTCCCTGGAATACCAAATGTTAGAGGGGGAGTAGTAGTCGAACTGCGAAGCATCGTACTTGCTGCCCTGCATGTAGTAGTAATATTCGCCGCCCTGGGTGTAGGCGACGAGGAAATACTTGCCGGTGTTCTCGTTCCAGCGATAGCGCTCGATGACCAGGTTACGGCCATCGGTGCTGGTGGCCTGCAGGTTGAAGACCGGGCTGGTTCGGAGGTCATTCCACCTGGTCACAATGTCATCCTCCGCATCCAGCACAATACGCACGCCGTAGTTGGGCAGGCCGTTGTCGGTGTTGGCGCCGTTATCCAGAACGTTGTCCCCTGGATCAAAGGTGACGACGATCTGCAGCTTTTTGGCGGTATCCGCCAGCACGCCGTCAGCGGCGGAGATGGCCGCCTCGAAGGTATAGGTGCCGCTCTGGGGGCAGCCGCCCTCGCCCACCTTTTTGCCGCCGTCATAGGTCCAGCTCTCTTTGTCAAGATGGATGGTAATGACGTTGCCGTCCTCGTCCTGGGCCGTGACCTGGGTGGGAAGGACGTTATAGACATCGTCCCAGGTAAATTCTCCGCCGTTGCCGGTATATGCCTTTACCTTTCTCGGTCCGTTGCTGCCAGACGCAGCTGCGCTGTCATGGGTCAGGGTCACGGAACCATCCTCTAAAATGGATGCATTTTCTGTTACCCAAGTCCACTCGACGATGACGAAGGTATCGTCCTGCGTCTGCTCTTCAGCCGGAGCAGAAGGCTCCTCCGTCTGCTCCCGGGCGGAGACGGAGGGTTGTTCTTCCGTCTCTTCAGCCGGGGCGGCGGGCGCCTCCGTCTGCTCCTCGGCGGGGGCGGAGTGCTCTTCCTCCGGCTCCTCAGTGAGGGCAGAGGAGTCGTCCTCCGTTGTCTCCCCTGCGGGGCTGTTTTCCTCGCCCTGTTCCTGCTACTGTACAGTTTCCGTCTCCTCTGTACTCCGCAGCTCGTCTGCATAAACGTATCCTGCACCCTGAGCTGCGATTGCAAGCAGCATCACAAATGCCAGTAATGCGCTCAGCAGCTTGCGGGCGGTCCGTTCGTGCTTCATGCTTGTTCCCTGCCTTTCTTTGGTTGTTGATCCATGCTCAGGGCGTAGATTGTGTGTCTACGCAACGTTCCCATCCTGATGCATGTTTGTGTTTCATTATATCACCTTTTTTCTACGAGTTAATTCTCTTGAAAAATTTTGCAGGTTTTTTTGATTTTTTTTGCAAGTTTTTTTGATTTTTCGGTCAGTCCCGATTCCGCACGTCCACATGCCAGATCCGCTCGGCATAGTCGGCAATCGACCGGTCGGAGGCAAAGATGCCGGAGCGGGCCACGTTGGAGATAGCCATTTGATTCCACAGCTTCTGATTCCGGTAAGTCTCGGCCGCCTTTGCCTGCTCCAGGCGATAGCTCTCGAAATCGGCCAGCAGCAGATAGGGGTCCGCCTGGCCGCCGGAGCCGAAGAGAAGTCCGTTTGCGAGATCGGAATAGCTCTTTCCGTCAGAGAAGCCTTGGCTCACGGTGCCCAGCACGTCCCGAATGGCAGCGCTCTGATTGTAATATTCATAGGAATTGTAGCCGCTGCGGAGCTTATTTGCCACCTGATCTGCGGTGAGGCCGAAGATAAAGATGTTGTCGTCGCCCAGGAGCTGGTGCATTTCCACATTGGCGCCGTCCTCGGTGCCGATGGTCAGGGCGCCGTTCATCATCAGCTTCATGTTGCCGGTGCCGCTGGCCTCCTTGCCTGCGGTAGAGATCTGCTCACTCACTTCGGCAGCGGGCATCAGCTTTTCCGCCAGGGAGACCCGGTAATTTTCCAGGAAGAAGACCTGAAGCTGATCCTTGCACCGAGGATCGTTGTTGATCTCCCGGCTGAGGGAGTTGATAAGCTCAATGATCCGCTTTGCCGTGTAATATCCGGCGGCGGCCTTGGCGCCGAAGAGGAAGGTGCGGGGCTGGATCTGCTTGCCCTTCTTGATCTGCCCGTAGAGATAGATGATGTGCATGACGTTGAGCAGCTGGCGCTTATACTCGTGAAGCCGCTTGACCTGCACGTCAAAAATGGCGTTGGTATTCAGTTTAAATCCATACTCCCGGAGGGCATAGGCGGCAAAGGCATCCTTGTTTGCCTTTTTGATCTTGGCCATCTGGTTGAGAACAGAGGCGTCGTCTCTGGCCTGCTCAAACTTGGAAAGTCTGGCGGGGTGGAGCAGATATTCGTCGCTGCCTGTCACGTCCTGAATGAGCTGATCCAGCCGGGGATTGATCTCGCTGAGCCAGCGGCGGTGGTCCACGCCGTTGGTCACGTTGGTGAACTTCTCCGGGGTGCGGAGCCATGCGGTGTGGAACACGTCCTTCTTCAAAATATCGGAATGGAGGGCGGCCACACCGTTGACGGCGTAGCAGGCGGCGACGCAGAGGTTTGCCATCCGCACATCTCCGTCCCAGATGATCGCCAGCTCTCTGGCCTTGTTTTCATCCCCGTGGAAGAACGTCCGGACTTCCTTCAAATACCGGTCATTGATCTCGCACAAGATCATAAAGATGCGGGGCAGCAGGCCCTGCATGAGGATCTGGGGCCAGTGCTCCAGGGCCTCGGCCAGGACGGTGTGGTTGGTATAGGCGACGGAATTGGTAGTGATATACCACGCCTCATCCCAGCTGTAGTCCTCCTCATCCAGCAGGATGCGCATGAGTTCCGGGATAACCAGGGTGGGGTGGGTGTCATTGATTTGGAACACATGCTTCTCGTGGAAGTTTTTCAGGGTGCCGTACAGTTCCTTATGCTTGCGGCAGACGTCCTGAACAGTGGCGGAGACAAAGAAATACTGTTGCTTCAGGCGCAGGCTCTTGCCCTCGTAGTGGTCGTCAGAGGGATAGATGACCTTGGCAATGGTCTCGGCGGTGATCTGCTGCTCCACTGCCTTGAGGTATTCGCCGGAGGAGTAGTAGTTCATATTGACCGGGGCGGGACTTTTGGCATCCCACAGACGAAGCTTGTTCACGTGGTCGGTCTGATAGCCGGCGATCAGCATATCCATGGGCACAGCCAGCACATCGGTGCAGCCCACCTGCTCACAGACGAATTTCCCCTCCTCGTCAATATAAGAGTGGACGCTGCCGCCAAAGCGGACCGTCTGGCTCTCTTCCCGCCGGGGCATGAGCCAGGCATCGCCCAATTCCAGCCACTCATCCGCCAGCTCGATCTGCCGGCCGTCGGAGATCTTCTGTTTGAACAGGCCCAGCTGATAACAGATGGAATAGCCGATGGCGGGAATTTCCTGGGTAGTCATGCTCTCCAGATAGCAGGCGGCCAGTCTGCCCAGGCCGCCGTTACCCAGGCTGGCATCCGGCTCCAGCTCAAAGAGGTCGCCGGCAGAAAACCCCATGGACTCAACAGCCTCCTGAAGCGGCTCCATAACCCCCAGATTATAGGCATTTTTCATCAAAGAGCGGCCCATCAAAAACTCCATGGACAGATAGTGGACCTGGCGGGCCTGGGTCATGTCGATGGCTTTTGAGGTGTCCAGCCGGTTGGCGCCCATCATGTCCCGAATGACCAGAGCGCAGGCTTTGAACATCTGGGCGGGGTTGGCCTCGGTGGGCACACGGCCGAAGTTACGGCGAAGCTTCCCCTCAATGAGGGCGCGAAGCTCCTCCTTGGTATATTCACGCATCACTATATCCTCCATTCAGATAGGTATATTATAAAAATCCTTGCCCAAACTTTACCACAGTGAGTGAGCAATGTCAATCTCAGGATGGCTCTGGGGCCGCCTACTCAAATTGCCAATATTTCCCCGCATAATGCGGCAGGTCCTGCCCAAAATAAGGACATCCTACTAAGACAAGGAAGGGATACCATGAAAAAGCAGATCATTGCGGCCCTGCTGCTGGCCGCCTGCATCGGCAGCCTTGCGCCTCACGCCGCCGCTGAAGAAACCGCCTCCCCTGTGGAGATTCAAGCCAAGGCCGGCCTTTTGATGGAGTTGGAGACCGGCACGATTCTCTACGAGGAGAACGCCCATGAGCAATTAGAGCCTGCCTCGGTGACCAAGGTGATGACCATGCTGTTGGTCACTGAGGCCATTGACAGCGGCACACTCTCTCTGGACGACATGGTCACCACCAGCGCCTATGCCGCCAGTATGGGCGGCAGCCAGGTCTTTCTGGAAGAGGGTGAGCAGATGACGGTAAATGACATGCTGAAGGCCGTGGCCGTGGCCTCCGGCAATGACGCCGCTGTCGCTCTGGCCGAACACCTCAAGGGCAGCGAGACCGCTTTTGTAGACGCCATGAATCAGCGGGCCCAGGAGCTGGGCATGGCGGACACCCACTTCTGCAACTGTACGGGTCTTCCCGCCGAAGGACATGTGACCTCCGCCTATGACATCGCCCTCATGTCCCGGGAGCTTTTGAGCCACGACCTGATTCGCAACTACACCGGCATCTGGATGGACACCCTGCGAAACGGAGCATTTCAGTTGGCCAACACCAACAAGCTGATCTATTATTACGACGGCGCAACCGGCTTAAAAACCGGCTCCACCCAGGCGGCAGGCTTCTGCATCTCCGCCAGTGCCAAGCGGGATGGCATGGAACTGATCGCCGTTGTCCTCGGCTCCGAAACCTCCGCCGACCGGTTTGAGAGCGCCAAGGCCATGCTGAATTACGGCTTCGGCGGCTGGGCCATGACCGACATCCAGCCGGAGGAAAATATTCCCGCCGTCCCCGTGACCCTGGGTGAGCAGGACACCGTTCAGCCCGTACTGGAGGGCACCAGCCGGATGCTGCTCTCTAAAGACCAGGCAGGTCTGGTGACCACTCAGATCTCTGTGGCAGAGTCCGTCCAGGCTCCTGTGCAGAAGGGCGACGTGCTGGGCACCCTCCAGGTCTATGTGGGCGAGGAGTTGGTCCAGGAGCTGCCCCTGAAGGCTGAGACCGCCGTCCCCCGCCGGACCTTCGGCAGTATCTTCCGTGAGATGCTGTATGATATGGTGCTTTGCTGACAAACTGACCCCCCGGAGATGCTCCGGGGGGTATCTCATTTCCCTTTGTATTTACGTCTGGTGGCAATACCTCCCCGGATGTGCCGTTCTGCCTTATTCTCCTCCAAAATGGGCTTTACCCGGAGGTAGAGCGCCCGATTGATAGAGGGCAGACGTTCCTGGAGGTCCTTATGTACGGTGCTCTTTGACACTCCAAATGCCTTTGCCGCACTGCGTACCGTGGCCTTGTGTTCGATCATGTACATTGCCAGTGCCTGGGCACGTTCCTCGATGTTCCCTTTCAATGGCAACAACTCCCAATGCTGGTCTGCAACAGCTTATGCGGGAGCGAGAGGTAATATACGGTCTTTTGCTCAAAAGCCCGCTTTATCTCAGGGCTGATCTGTTCAGCCTTTTTTGCGTAGACTGCCTTACAATCAGAACAGGATTTGTGGTATAGGTCCTGCACCTACGGAAGCTCTTCCATCGCTGTGTTTTACAGCACATCCTCCTCGGAAATCAGCTTGATCACCGCCGTATTCTGATAGGCCAGTGTCTCATTGTGCACAAATGCCACAGTTCCATTGATGGGTGCATGAATGGTCTGCTTCACTTCTCCGGTATAGGGATCTGTAACCAGGGCGAGTATCTCCCCTGCCGTGACCTTATTTCCGGCCTGCACTCTGCTTTCAAAGAAGCCGGCCCGCTCTGTTCTGATGTTGACAAAGTCCTTTGTCTCCACCACCCGGGAGCGGTAGCCCTCATGTCCCCGATACCGAATGATCCCCTGCTTTGACATAAAATTCAGCACGGCATCCACCGCTTGGGCGGCACTCTCTTTTTTAATGGCTCCCGTACTGGTGGTATAGATAGAAAAGGCGTCTGTCTCCCAGATCTGCCAGTTATAATTCAGCGTGGCCGTATCAAAGGGCCTAGGGTCGTGGAGCACCACATACGGAAGGCCGAAGTGACCGGCCAGTTCAATATTTTCCAGCCCGGTTTTCATCATCCGCACCTGAGGGACAAAGTTGCCCGGCATATAAAAGGAGGCAAACTGCACGCCAAAGCGATAGTCCTTGATCTGCTCAAAGATGCCTCCGGCGATCCGCTGGGTCGTCTCGCCCAGGTCATAGCCGGGGAACATCCGATTGATGTCCGTATTGTCGATGGTCCAGAATCGCTTTTTTGTATTGACGGAATAGGGATTGGCGCAGGGAATGACAAGGATGCTCTTCCCCGGCTCGATCCGCCCTTTTTCCTCCAGCCTTTTCAGCTTTTTCACCAGCTGGGAGCAGGTATAGATCTGTTGATACTCGTTGCCTCTCATACTGCCCACTATGCAGATGCTCTTTTCACCCTCACCGAACCGAAAGCCGGTCACCCGGAAATTGTCCCGATAGAGGGAGTCGATCTCATATAATATGTTCCGTTCCATACTGCGACCTCTCGTAAACCTCCTGCTTCAAAATTCGGCCCATCAGTGACCCGGCATCCACCACAGGGTATTCCCGGGTGGTAAACAGCCAGCCGTCTGCCGGGGCCGTGATCTTGACCGGCTCCCCGCCCAGCAGCGGGTTGAGGATGCTGCCGATGCACTCCCCCTCTTTGACCAGACTGCCGTGTTCTTTCTCTTTCACATAGATGCCGGAGGCCGGCGCATTCAGATAATAGACGTCGGTCCCCTTCTGATCGCAGGAGATCACCGGCCGCCGCACCTCCGGCACGGGGCCGTCCCAAATCCCTGCCTGCTGCATGAGGGAGAAAATGCCGTCCGTCACCTGATCGCCGTATTCCTTTGTGATGCGCATACCCACACCCGTCTCCACCACCAGGGTCTTGACGCCAATGTCATTCAGGCTGTATGCAAAGGTGGATTCCAGCACCGTGCTGGCCCCGTGCACCCAGACAAGGTCCACGTTGGCCCGCCGGGCAATGGGCACCAGTACATCTCTGTGCAGCTCGTTGATCCGGATCTGAGGCACCTCAGTGAGAAAGATGTTGCTGGCATGAATATCCACGCACAGCTCCGCTCCCCGGCAGTCCCGAATCACCTCCGAGGCCACATATTCGTTCATGTCGCCGTCCCGGCTGCCGGGAAAGATCCGGTTCATGTCCAGGTCAAAGGCCGGTATGCCCCGGGAGATGGAGTCGATCCCGATGGGATTCATGGCCGGATAAAGATCGACTGTGCCTTTCAGCGCCGTCGGATGCTCCCGGATCCGTCTTGCCAGCTCATAGCAGACATACTGCCCCTCCAGTTCATCGCCGTGGATACCGGTCACCACGCAGATGCGCTTGCCGTCGTCCCCGGCATTCTCCGCCGCCAAGCGGTGCTTTCGGATGACCAGGCGTTCATCCACCGGCAGCTCCGCGGAGACCACCTCTATTACTTCATCAATCACACGATTTCCTCCACAAATACGCTGATTTCCTGCTTTTGGGTCGCCCTTCCGCTGCTCCCGGTAAAGATGCCCTGATTGAGCAGGCAGTCTTTATAGTCTCTGCCGCAGGAAATTTTGATATAGCCGTCGTCTATAATACAGTCATTGGTAGGGTCCAGTGCCGCCCACGCGCCCGCATCACAGACCTCTACCCAGGCGTGAGACAGCCCTTCCCCCAGCATCATCCCTACCACATAGCGGCACGGGATCTTTTCCATTCTGCACAGAGAGAGCAGTACATGGGCATAGTCCTGACAGACTCCTTTTCTGAGTCTCATCGCCTCCTCCGCCGTGGTGGCGACGGTGGTCACCCCCTGCTCATAGGCCATGTCCCGGTGCAGCCGGTGCATCAGGTACTCTGCCCGCCGGAGGGTTCCCTCGCCGGACGCCTGCAAGAGCGCCGCATGATATTCTCTCAGCGCCGCTCCCGGTCTTGTGTGCTCTGTCTGATATTTATAGATGTCCGCCCTGCTGCCATCGGCCATTGACACCGCAGGCGCCGATTCCACTTGAATCATTCCCCTGACATCAATGAGGAACCTCTGGTGTTCCTCCTTGCAGTAGCCGTAAATGCTGTCATTGCCAAAGGAGTCCTTTGACCTGCTGATGAAGTAATTGGGGTAGACGTCATACGTCAAAGACTCCACCGCCTGTCTGTCATCGCTCTGGGGCAGACACTTGAGCGTAAAATGATGCTCCTGAACGGGCATGTCAAAGGACAGGCTCATATGATACTGAAAGCGTAATCTCTTCACAGCAACTCCATCCGTTTCCTCCGGTCAGCACTGGCACAGAGACTCGATCTCCTCCACCAGTTTCCCGTAGCAGATGGGCGCGTCTTCCACCAGATAGTTGATATGCGCCAGCTTTTTTCGGCTATAGCTGAGTCCTGTCCGTTCAATGCGGAAGTTCAGCCGGGCCACCTCACGCCGCATCTCTTTATCATCCATCCGCATGCGGGCGTAGAGATCGATCCGCTCCAGCCGTTTCCCAAATTTAATGATGCTGCGCACATGCTCGTCGTCGATGCTGTCGTCAACAATACCCCAGAACGCCACAATGTTGTCCCGGACATGCTGGAGTTCCAGCAGCGGGGCGGGGGATTCCTTCGCCTTGTTCATGGCATAGACGGCCAGCTGGATATAGGACAGGGTCAGACTGCCGATCTCCTCCCGCAGCACGATGGCGTTATCATAGGCACGAATGAGGTTGGAGTAGACGGAGTTGGGGTCCCGCTCATCAAAGCAATAGCGGCTGGCAAAGTCCTCTTTTGAGGTATAAATGTTGGGAATCTCCTGCAGGAGGCAGAATTCCTCATACTTGTCCGTGTCCAAATCGATCATGGAGTCAAAGCGGTCAGCGAAGATGTTCAGCGTGGTATAGACCCGCTCGCTGTATCTGCCCAGCCAAAAGAGCTGGTTTGTATGTTCTACCGAGATAATACCCATGTGTCCTTAAAGCCTCCTCCCTGAGACGAATTGACGATGAAAGAATCCGGATTGCGGGAAAAGCGGGTCAGGCCGCTTTTCCACACCATCGGCTCCTCTCCCATAAGCACAAAGGCTCTGAGGTCCGCCTTTCGGGGCACTGCCTTGTCCCCCTCCACAATGTCGATGTCCAGAAAGTCAATGACCTCCTGGGCGATAAACCGCCTGGGCTCCGCCTTCAGCATGGAGAGGAAATGGTCCTTCTCCTCCCGGGTCAGTTTGCTGCCAAAGACCACGCCGTAGCCGCCGGCCTCTGCCACATCCTTCAGCACCAGCTGGTCAAAGTGCTCCAGGACATATTTCATGTCCTCCTCGTAGTAGGGCAAATAGGTAGGGGCGTTGTGCAGGATCGCTTCTTCCCCCAAATAGTACCGAATCATCTTGGGCACAAAGTAGTAAATACCCTTGTCGTCTGCCACGCCGTTGCCGGGGGCGTTGATGAGGGCCACATTTCCCTTTTGGTAGATGTCGTAAACATGGGGAATCCCGATCACGGAGTCCTCCCTGAAATGCATGGGGTCCAGATAGTCGTCGGAGATGCGGCGGTAGACTGCGCCCACCCGCTCCTTTTTTCCGGAGAAATCAATGAAATACAGGTGGTCATTTTCCACAATAAGCTCGCTGCCTGTGACCAGATGGGCGCCGGTCTGCTCGGCCAGATAGGAGTGCTCAAAGTAGGCGGCGTTGTAGCGTCCCGGCGTGAGGATGACGGTGTGCCCGCCGGTATTCACATGGTCCATGGTCCGGCGCAGCAGCTTTGCGTAGTTCCGGTTGTCCGCAATGGGGTTTTCCTGAAAGATCTGGGGCATGCTCTTTCGGCAGAGGTCTCTTGCGATCATGGGATAAGAGGCGCCGGAGGGAATGCGGAGATTATCCTCCAATATGTACCACGTCCCGTCCTTGCTCTGCACCAGGTCGATGCCGGAGATGTGGGAATAAATCCCCTTGGGCGGCATCACGCCCTCGCACTGGGCCAGATACCCGCTGCCGGCGTAGACGAACTCCTCCGGCACCACGCCGTCCCGGATGATCTTCTTGTCGTGGTAGATGTCTTGAATGAACAGGTTAAGGGCCTGAACCCGCTGCTTGAGTCCCCGCTCCAGATAGGCAAACTCCTCCCCCTCGATCACTCTCGGAATCATGTCAAAGGGAAACAGCTGCTCTTTAAAGGTATTGTTTTTATAGATGCCGAATTTGACGCCGTAACGAGCCAGCAGCTCATTGACTGCATCAGAATATCGGCTCAATTCTTTCAGTTCCATTCTCTCTCCCTCACACTGCTCTATCAGCTCCAGCCGAATAACTGCCTTGCCACGCCGCAGAGCAGCTGGGCCGTTCCCTCTGCGCCGAAGCGGCTGGAATCGATCATCAGGTCTCTGTGGTCAAAGACCTCTCTGGTCCCTTCGCAGTACTTCAGCCGGTAAATTTCTCTCGCCCTGTCCACATCCCGCAGCATCCGCCGGGCCTCTTTCTCGTCCATGCCCAAAATCTTTGTGCAGTTTCGGATCCGCGCTTCCGCCGGGGCATAGATATACACATTCAGCACCCGGTCCATATCCCGCAGGATGCTGTCGGCACAGCGGCCCACAATGATGCAGGACTCTTTTTTTGCCAGATCCCGGATGATGTTGGACTGGATCTGAAAGATCTCCTGCTGCATGCTCACAAGGCCCATGCCAAGGGGATATTTCCGCTCGGCAAAGAATCCGCCGGAGCGCTCTTCCTCCTGGCTGATCTCTGACGCAGGAAGGCCCATGCGCCGGGCGGTAGCCTCCACAATGTCCCGGTCATAATACTCAATCCCCAGCTCCAGGGACATATTCTGGGCGATCGTCCTGCCCAGAGAGCCGAACTGTCTTGAAATGGTGATCACATACTTTTCCATACTACACCTCCACTTTTTTTACGACGTTCTGACTGCTCCTCTTTCTCTGCATCCCCCGCACGGTCAGGGAAAGGGCAAAGTTGATGATAAAATAGATCAGCGCCGCAGTGCCGAAGAGCACAAAGACGTCAGAGACGTTGATGGAGTTGGTCCCGTTATACCGGTTCGCCGCAGAGAGGATCTGCTTTGTCCGGGCCATCAGCTCAATGACCGCCACATTGGCCAAAAAGGAGCTGTCCTTGATGGTGGTGATGACCTGACTGAGCAGGGTGGGGATAATGGTCCGAAATGCCTGGGGCAGGACGATGTACACCATCACCTGCACCATATGAAAGCCCTGAGACTGTCCGGCCTCGATCTGGCCGCGAGCCACGGAGTTCAGCCCGCCCCGGACGATCTCCGCAATGACGCCGGAGGTATATAAAATGAGTGCCGCTGCCGCCTTGAACAGCAGCTTGTTGTTGACGGAGGAGAGTCCGAACATGGGCCGGTCCACAAATCCGGGGCAGGGGAGAAAGACCAGACAGATAAAGATCCAGAACAGCAGCGGGGTATTGCGAAACAGCTCGATATAGACGGTCGCCGCCCATTTCAGAATCTTGGTCCTCGGACCGGTACAATAGTTTCGCAGCAGCGCCAGCACCGAGCCGAACAGAATACTGACCAGCACCGCCACCACAGAGATGATGAGCGTAAACGCCACGCCCTGAACCAGAAAGAGGATAATGGCCGGATTGGTGAGCATAGATAGGCTGTTTCCCAAAGTATCCATTTAGACCGCCTCCTCTTCCGCTTTCACAACTGTCTCTGCTTTTGCCACGTTTACACGCCGGTCCCGCCTTTTCAGCGACGTCTCCCACATGCTTGCCAGTGTGGAGAGGGGGAAGCACATAAGGAAAAACATCGCCCCGCAGAGGATATAGGCCGGGGCGTAAGAGCCGCCGGTGTTCTCTCCTGTGACAAAGCTGTAGGTCAGCGAGAGCAGATCCGCTCCGCCCACGATGTAAAGGCAGGAAGTGTTTTTAATCATGTTGACAATGGTAGTCACCATGGGGGGCAGGATCACTTTGATGCTCTGGGGCAGAATAATGTGATACATTTTTCCGAAGTAGCCGAAGCCCTGAGCCGCCGCCGCCTCAAACTGTCCCTTGGGGATGGACTGGATGCCCGAGCGAATGACCTCGGACATATAGGCGCCGGTATAGACGCCCAGGGCAATAAAGCCGGTGATAAAGATACCGGGGCTGCGGCCTGCAAAGGCCAGAGCGTAGTACAAAAAACAGAGCTGAAGCAGGATGGGGGTGTTTTGGATGATCTCCACATACACTCTGCTGACGGCCACCAGAACTTTCTTGCCGCTGGTCGCCATCAGGCCGAAAATGATGCCCAGTGTAAGGGCAATGATCAGCGAGATGAATGCCGTCTCCAGCGTATTGACCAGGCCCAGCAAAAAGGTGCCCCGATACAGCCATATCTTGCCCCATGCTCTTGATGAAAAAATACCGGACATGTTCCGTCCTCCTGTCTCTGCTGACACTTATTGCGATATGGCGGACGCAGAACTGCTCTGCGCCGCCATATCAGGATCAAATTTGTTTCACTTTTCCCTTAATCCAGGCCGTTATCTGCAATCAGGGCGCTGATGGTGCCGTCTGCCAGCAGATCGGAGACCAGCTCCTCCGCAACGGCGGACATGCCGGAGTCCTTCGTGGTGGCAATGCCGTACTCCTGGGGCGCAAACTCCGCGTCGATGTAGGAACGGCCTTCTGTTCTGTAGATGGCAAGGATAGACTTATCCACGCAGAACGCATCGACCTCGCCGGCGCTCAGAGCGGTGGAGATGGTGGGATAGTCGTCATACTGACGGAAGCTGACGCCGTCCGTCCAGGTGGCAGGGTCAAAGGTCTCCTCATCAAAGCCGTCGCCGCTGATAAGGCCGGCCTCAATCAGCGCCTTGACCAGGCTCTTTGCGGAAGTGGAGCCGGAGGAGACGCCCACAGTAGCGCCCACCAGGCTTTCCAAATCGGTGATGCCGGAGGCATCCTCAACCAGCACGGTGACATGGTCGGTGTAGTAGGGCGTGGTGAAATCCCAGCTCTCTCTCCGCTCGTCGGTGATGGTGAAGGTGGCCAGTACACAGTCAATGTCGCCGGAGTCCAACAGCTCGGTTCTGGTGGCGGCGGTCACAGCGGTGAACTCCACGTCCACGCCCAGCTTCTCCGCCAGCGCCTTGGCAAGCTCGATCTCCAGGCCGGAATACTCGCCGGTCAGGGGATCCTCATAGCCGAAGCCGACGACAGCGTTCTTAACGCCCACTCTCAGGACGCCCCGGTCAATGACGGCCTGCACGTCAGCAGCGACCTCCTCAGTTGCCTCAGGCGCGTCGGGGGTCTCGGTCTCTGCGGCCTGTGCCTCCGGCTGCTCGGCAGTCTCCTCGGCGGGAGCCTCGCCCGCGCCGCAGGCTGCAAGCAGACCCATCAGCATTGCCAGCACCACAAGCAGTGCAATATGTCTCTTTTTCATGTTGTTCTTCCTCCTTCATACGATTTATGGTTAAAGCCCCCGGCAGAACGCCGGGGCTCTATCCAACATAGGGAGATTCAGCGGATGATCTTACCCAGGAACTGCTTTACTCTCTCGTTTTCCGGATTGGTAAAGAAGTGCTCCGGAGTGCCGGTCTCCAAAATCTGGCCGTCGGCCATAAAGACCACCCGGTCCGCTACCTGCCGGGCAAAGCCCATCTCATGGGTCACCACCACCATGGTGATGTTCTCCTTTGCCAGCTTGATCATCACGTCCAGCACCTCCTGAATCGTCTCAGGGTCCAGTGCGGAGGTAGGCTCGTCAAAGAGGATGATCTTGGTCTGGGCACACAGCGCCCGGGCGATGGCGATCCGCTGCTGCTGTCCGCCGGAAAGGGTGGTGGGGTAGACATGGGCCTTATCCCGCAGGCCCACCACATCCAGATAGTGATAGGCCAGCTCCTCCGCCTCTTTCTTCGTCTTGTGGTGCAGCTTCATCGGCGCCAGGGTCAGGTTTTTCAACACTGTCATGTGGGGATACAGGTTGAACTGCTGGAATACCATGGAGGTGGTCTCCCGGACCAGCTTCACCTTGTTTCTGGCCGTCAGCTCCCGGCCGTCAATGTAAACGCGGCCGCTGGTAGGCTCCTCCAGAAAGTTCATGCACCGCACAGTGGTGGACTTGCCGGAGCCGGAGGGGCCAATGATGACCAGCTTCTCTCCTTCTGCAACTTCGAGGTTTACATCCTTCAAAACATGCAGATCACCAAAGTACTTATTCACGTGCTCGAGTTTGATCATACGGCGCCTCCACTTCATATAATAAAGCGACGTTTCTCAGTAAAATTGCTGTGAAACGCCTTTGTTTCGCAATTATTCAGTCCGAAAACAAGAGAGGGAGCTCGTGTTTCGTTCCACGAGCTCCCTTGCTTGTTGCATACAAGTATAAAGCCATTTTCTGCATTTGTCAATGATTTGATTTTCACAAATGGGATTCATCTTTCAGAAGCCGCCTTGTAAAAAACACATGAAATCAGGAGCGTTGCCCGCCGCTGCGGTAAAAGAGTTTATTCAAACTATGCACGATCAGGTTACTGTCCCGGCAGGCATAGTCCACATTGCGCCGGCTGTGGTCGTCCCCAACGGTCACGATTTTTTCCAGTCCCCGCTCCCTTCGCAGTGCCTCCAGCATTTTTTCCACAGATGCCTCCTTGCTGTAAATCTTCAGATAGGAGTAGCCCGGATAGTCGTCTGAGGGATAGCACAACAGCTTGCACTGCTCCTCCAGTCCCTCTGCCGCCATCTCTCGATACAGCCCCCTGATACGCTCCGTCCCGTCGATGACCATAAAATAGACCACCGGCTGGTCCGCCGGCCGGGGCCGATGGAGATAGTTTCGGTAGGGAGAGCGGTGCAGGGTGTCATAAATCTGCCGCTCGGCGTCGTTGCGGAAGCTGCCGCAGTAGATGAGCAGCACATCCTCCAAAATGACATTGCTAAACAGGTGGAAACCCCGGCGCAAAATAAACTGCTCCACCCGGCTGGCCAGATCGGGAAGCATGACATGCTTTTTTACGTAGCAGTTTTCCCCGGCGTCGTACAAAACGGCGCCGTCCATGGCAATGATCGGCAGCCGCAATTGGAGATCGGAGAGGGCCTCCAAAAAGGTGGCAGGGGTACGCAGCGTCATGACCGTCAGCTCCATGCCGGACTCCAGCAAACTGTTCATGGTAATGCGGCTGTAAGGCGTCAGCTGTTCGTGGGTGCTGCGCAGGGCGTTGTCCAGATCCACAGCAAAGAGGGTGTCCCGGCAGGGCTTTCCGGGGAGATGGGCGGAGTTGATCGCCAGTCCCAGTAAAATACCGATCATGGTATCCATGGTACGGTCCAGCACAAAGAGAAAGGGATTGGCATCCGCCAGGTGATTTACCACAATACTGAGATAGACCACACAGGAAAAGTAGGCAGCGTTCTTCCGGTGAAACAGGACCGCGGTATAGATAACCGGCACGATCATGGCCGCCAGCATGAGATAGTGCCACAGGGTATTGCCAAAGTCCGCCACGTACAGCTTGCAGAGGATAAAGATCAGGCCGTAGCATGCGCCGATGACCGTGCCCACCGTCCGCTGCATTGCGTTTGAAAGTGTATTTCTCGTGTAGTTCTGGATGCACCACAGCACCGCCAGGGCAGAATAAAAAGGCGCTCCCCGCCTGCCCCGCAAAATGTAGATCACAAAGCACAAAAAGACGCCCAGAGCGGACTTGACGATCCGCATACCGATCCGGGGGAGTTTTCGTTGCTGCGCCGGCTCACTCATTTTTTTCACACCTGTTCCGCTCGGATGCGCACCGGCCGACAAAGGCCTCAAAGATGCGCCTGCTTTTCTCATCCGTCCTCCACGACAGCTCCGGGTGCCACTGGACCGCCCAGACAAAGGGCCGCTCCGGCAGGCAGACCGCCTCGATCAGCCCGTCCTCAGAGACCGCCATGGTCTGAAGGGCCGGGGCCTTGTCTCGAACCGCCTGATGGTGATAGCTGTTGACGTCCATCCGCTCCGTCTGTATCAGATCGAACAGCGGCGTCCCCTTGCAGATCTCTACCTGATGAACGGGCCGATCATAGGGAGGGCTCATGTGATGCTCTGTCTCTGTGGGATGCTGGCTGGGCAGGTCCTGATAGAGGGTTCCGCCCAGAAGCACATTCATCAGCTGAATGCCCCGGCAGATGCCCAGCACCGGCACATCCCGCTCCAGGCACAGCTGAAAGATCCGGGACTCCATTCCGTCCCGCACGGGCAGGGTCTCGCCGCAGGAGGCAAGCCGCTCCTCCCCATAAAGCATCGGGGAGACATCCTGCCCGCCCGTCATCAAAAGGCCGTCCACATCGTTGGCCAGCTGCCGCAGCACCTGCTCCTCCTCTGTCAGGGGCAGCACCACAGGAATCCCCCCTGCCGCCGCGATTCCGTCCAGATACCCCGGGATCATCCACAGGCTGTCCCGCTGGATATCATACAGGGGGACGACGCCGATGACCGGTCTTTTTTGATCCATCTTTTTCTCTCCTTCCAAAAAAGAAAAAACGTTCGCCGAACGACGGACGTCTTTGTCCCAGCCAATGGTAGCACTTTTTCGGTTCTGTTGTCAATGTTTGTCGGGCGGCAAAGGGTGAAATCCCCTCTTCTTCCGGCGGGTCACTCTGTCACGATCATATTGGGCCAGCGTGCCTCCATTCGCCGGTCGTCGTAGTTCTCGTCCAGCAGTATCTCAAGCATATTGTTCTCCTCCGGCTGCTCCTGACGGACAGTGTAGCGGAGCATGGCCGCTCCCGTGAGCAGCACATTGCAGACCATGACCACCATGACCACCCAGGTCGCCACCTGTCCCGCCAGAGGCGGCACCTTTTCAATGACGCCCGACATCCTGGGGTACAGCACCTTCACCCAAACCGTGGCCAGCAGGCCCCAGAAAAAGCAGAACAGCACGTTGGTCCGCCCTCCTATGTTCAGGGGCATTTCGCTGTAATCCCAGAAAACAGTGCCAAAGACCCGCTCGGTAAAGACGCTGCACATATACTCGTACGCCCCGCCAATCACGAAGCCCGCAACAAATACATACCGGTCACTCTTCCCCGCCAGCCGCTGGAGGGTAACGGTGAGCACCACGGCGCCGATGCCCCAGACAAAGCTGAAGGGGCCATAGAGTACGCTCGAGCGGCTCATCCACTCCCCATCTACAAAGCCGCAGTACAGCGTCTCAATGCCGTCGCCCAGCAGAGCGCAGAGGAAGAATACCCAGAACAGCTTGTTCCAGCACAGTCCCTTGGCAAAGGTGTAAGCGCTCTGCTCCTCCTCGGCGTCCATCTCCCGGATGCCGGGGTACGCCTTTTGCAGCCGCTTCCAGATCCAGTCGGAGAGCCGCCCCGCCAGCTTGTTCTGGCTGCTCTCCGCCTGCAGCCTGTGGTAGCTGCCCTTGCGCATGGCAATGAGGGCGGCGATAAAATCCAGCGCCATGAGGACAAGGAACACCGCCGCAACGATCTCCAGAACCAGAGCGGGAATCAGCAGGGTCGCCGCCAACAGGAGGGGATGCAGCACAAGATAGCAGAAGTAGAATATGGCGGCGATGGCCAGCGAGATGCCAAACCCTTTCAGGCTGCCGCCCAGCAGACGGCTGCGATCCCTCCACTCCACATGGGGGCTGGTGCGCCTTACCAGATGCCAGGAGATACTGTCCACCACAGAGGTCAAAATGAGGGTCATCAAAAAGGAGAGTACATAGCTTTCCTCCAATGTGGGCAGGAGCAGCAGCATCAGGCAGGAGCTGACGCCATAAGAGGGCAGAAAGGGCAGCGTGAGAAATCCCCTATTATAAAACCGCCGCTTTGTCACGGCGTAAAAGCTGACCTCCGCCGCCCAGCCCAAAAGGGAATAGATCAGAAAGAAAAAGGCCATTTGATACCATGTATAAGTCATTCAGATCCCCCTTTTCTCACGTTCGCCTCAACGCACAGAGGCAGTTGCCAACTCCCTCGCCCAGCCATCCGAGAGATAAAATCTGTGCTTCCCTGAAAAGTATATGCAGAAATAGGCTCTGGCATCTGCTTCAAAATGCTGCCCGCAATGGGTCTGCCCGATATTTCCGCTCCATCTTGACGTTCTTTCCTGCATTCGTACCTCTCTATTAAACCCGCATCTTGCCGAATAGTCAAGAAAATTCGTCCTTGTAAACAAAAATAGTCCGCCTATTTTTCACCAAAATTGCCAAAATCTATTGAAAATTTCAGCAGACGTTGTATAATAAGACCATGCAAGAAACATTGCAAATCTGATATAGCACTCTGGAATCTCCAGAGTGCTATACTTGACGAAGGAGAGCGTCTATGAGCAAGAAATTTGTTTATCAGTTCCGAGAAGGCAACAAGGATATGCGCGAGCTGCTGGGCGGCAAGGGTGCAAACCTGGCAGAGATGACCAACGCAGGTATGCCTGTGCCCAAGGGTTTTACCGTCACCACCGAGGCCTGCACCCAGTACTATGAGGACGGCCGCAAGATCAATGACGATATTCAGGCAGAGATCCTGGCCAATCTGGCCATTTTAGAGGCAGAGAACGGCAAAAAATTCGGTGATCCGGAGAATCCCCTGCTGGTCTCCGTCCGCTCCGGCGCCCGTGCCTCCATGCCCGGCATGATGGACACCATCCTCAACCTGGGCATCAACGACACCGTGGCCGAGGGTCTGGTCAAGCTGACAAACAACCCCCGTTTTGTCTACGACTCCTACCGCCGCTTTATCCAGATGTTCTCCGACGTGGTCATGGAACTGCCCAAGCGCAACTTCGAGGTCATCATCGACGAGGTGAAGGCCGCCCGGGGCGTCAAGCTGGACAGCGAACTTGTGACCGAGGACATGCAGGAACTGGTGGCCCGCTTCAAGGCCTACTACAAGGAGAAGATGGGTAAGGACTTCCCCCAGGACGCGAAGGTCCAGCTGATGGAGGCCGTCAAGGCCGTGTTCCGCTCCTGGGATAACCCCCGTGCCAATGTCTACCGTGCCATGAACGACATCCCCTACTCCTGGGGCACTGCCGTCAACGTGCAGACCATGGTCTTCGGCAACTGGGGCGACGACTCCGGCACGGGCGTGGCCTTTACCCGTGATCCCGCCACCGGTGAGAAGAAGATGTACGGCGAGTTCCTGATGAACGCACAGGGCGAGGACGTTGTGGCCGGCATCCGCACCCCCTCCCCCATTGCCAGCCTGAAAGAGGTCATGCCCGACGTCTATCAGCAGTTCATCGACATCTCCTCCCGTCTGGAAAATCACTACCGTGACATGCAGGACATGGAGTTTACCATCGAGCGGGGCAAGCTGTATATGCTCCAGACCCGCAACGGCAAGCGCACCCCCGGCGCCGCTTTGAAGATTGCCGTCGATCTGGTGAAGGAGGGCCTCATCAACGAGCAGGAGGCTCTGCTCATGCTGGAGCCCAACAGCCTGGACGCCGTGCTCCACGCCAAGTTCAATGCCGAGGCTCTGAAGAAGGCCGAACCGATTGCCAACGGTCTGGCTGCCTCCCCCGGCGCCGGCTGCGGCGCTGTCTACTTCACCGCCGAGGACTGCGAGGCCCACGCTGCCGAAGGTCCTGTGGTTCTGGTCCGTCTGGAGACCTCTCCCGAGGACATCGTGGGCATGCAGGTCTCTGAGGCGATCCTGACCGCCCGGGGCGGCCGCACCTCCCACGCAGCCGTTGTCGCCCGGGGCATGGGCCGCTGCTGCGTCTCCGGCTGCGGCGCTCTGATCGTGGACGAGGAGAGCAAGACCGCCACCATCGCCGGCAACGTCATCCGTGAGGGTGACTTCATCTCCGTGGACGGCAACACCGGCAATGTCTATCTGGGCAAGATCCCCACCGAGGAGGCCTCCATCGCCGGCGACTTTGCCACGATTATGGAGTGGGCAGATAAGTACCGCCAGCTGGAGGTCCGTGCCAACGCTGACAACCCCCACGACGCCAGCGTTGCGCTGAACTTCGGCGCTCAGGGCGTGGGCCTGACCCGTACCGAGCATATGTTCTTTGCCGAGGACCGCATCCCCGCCGTCCGTGAGATGATCGTCGCCTCCACCGCGGAGCAGCGCAAGGTGGCGCTGGACAAGATCCTGCCCATGCAGCGTGGCGACTTTGAGGGCATCTTCAAGGCGATGAAGGGCCTGCCCGTCACCATCCGCCTGCTGGATCCCCCCCTGCACGAGTTCCTGCCCAAGGAGGATGCCGACATTGACGCTTTGGCCAAGGAGATGGGCATCACCTTTGAGGAGCTGAAGAATGTGGTATCCGGCCTGCAGGAGGTCAACCCCATGATGGGCATGCGTGGCTGCCGTCTCCCCATCCAGTATCCTGAGATCGCTGAGATGCAGGCCCGCGCCATTATCGAGGCCGCCATTAACGTCAACAAGGAGACCGGCTTGACCGTCATCCCCGAGATTATGGTCCCCCTGGTCGCCTCCAAGAGCGAGCTGTCCTTTGTCAAGAACATTATCACCAAGGTGGCCGACGAGCTGATCGCCCAGGCGGGTGTGAAGCTTCACTACGAGGTTGGCACCATGATCGAGCTGCCCCGTGCCGCTCTGGCCGCCGACCGCATTGCCGAGGAAGCCGAGTTCTTCTGCTTCGGCACCAACGACCTGACCCAGATGACCTGGGGCTTCTCCCGTGACGATTCCGGCAAGTTCCTGGACACCTATCTGGAGAAGAAGGTTCTGGAGCGGGATCCTTTCCAGCGGCTTGACCGCCGCGGCGTAGGCCGGCTGATGAAAATCGCCACCGATTTTGGCCGTGAGGTCCGCCCCAACATGCACATCGGCATCTGCGGCGAGCACGGCGGCGATCCTCTCTCCATCGAATTCTGCCACAACATCGGCCTGACCTATGTCTCCTGCAGTCCCTTCCGGGTGCCGATCGCCCGGCTGGCTGCGGCACAGGCGGCCATCAAGAACCCCAGAA
>OMVL01000036.1 GCA_900314485.1 uncultured Eubacteriales bacterium | reverse complement strand
GTGGACTCCTATGCCCAACAGTTTGCCACAGACCGCGGCTTCCAGTTCCGCTGCTATATGCCCTTGGGCTCAGTGGAACTGAGCAAGACGGTTTATACTTATTCCGGTGCGCCCTGCACGCCAAAGGTGACGGTACGGGACATGGAAGGAAATCTGCTGGAAGAGGACGTCGACTTTACTGTCACATACAGCGACAACATTGATGTTGGTACAGCCACAGCTACTGTGACCGGTATCGGGCTGTATCTGGGCACAATTACCGCCACCTATTCCATTCAGCCTGCCGCTCAGGCGCTGGTCGTGACGCCTTCCGCTGTCACCGTCGGCATGGGCGAGACGGTTCAGCTCAATGTGACCGGGTTCGGTACACTTCATTTTTCCATCAATCAGCCCAATGTGGCTACCGTAGGCGCCAATGGACTGGTCAAGGGCCTGACCGTTGGAAGTGCCGTCATCACCGTGAAGGCGGACGGCGACCGCAACCACCGTGCGGCGGCAACTACGGTCCCGGTGACAGTTGTCCTTGCGACCCCCCAGATTACCGGCGTTATCAGTCAGAATAACGGTGTCCAGATCAGCTGGAATGCGGTGCCCGGCGCTGCGAAATACCGAGTGTTTCGCAGGACCGGCACCGGCAACTGGCAAGGTTTGGGCATTACGACAGGGCTGACGTTCACGGACACAACAGCAGTCAGCGGCGCAAAGTATGACTATACCGTCCGATGTGTCTCTGCGGATGAAAAGACCTATACCAGCAGCTTTGACCCCGTTGGTAAGACGATCACCTATATCGCAACGCCTGTTCTCAGAAGCGTTGAAAACGTCAGAGGCGGTGTCCAGATCAGCTGGAATGCGGTGCCCGGCGCTGCGAAATATCGGGTATTCCACAAGACCGGCACCGGCAACTGGCAAGGTTTGGGCATTACGACAGGGCTGACGTTTACGGACACAACAGCAGTCAGCGGCGTAAAGTATGACTATACCGTCCGATGTGTCTCTGCGGATGAAAAGACCTATACCAGCAGCTTTGATCCCGTTGGTAAGACCATTACCTATATCGCAACGCCTGTCCTCGCTGCCCCCCAAAATGCCGTCAATGGCGGTGTACAAATCACATGGAGCAAGGTGCCCGGCGCTGCGAAGTATCGGGTGTTCCGAAAGAACAGCTCCGGCGGCTGGGACAGAGTTGGTATCACCACCGGTCTGACGCTCGTTGACACAGAGGCGCTCAATGGCGTCACATACACCTACACTGTCCGCTGTGTTTCTGCGGATGAAAAGGTTTATACCAGCAGTTTCGATCCTGTTGGCAAAACCATTACCTGCGTGATCGTTCCAGCCTTGCGCACAGTGCAGAATACGCCCACCGGCGTTCAGATCACCTGGGAAAAGATAAACGGCGCTGCAAAATATCGGGTGTTCCACAGGACCGGCACCGGCGACTGGCAAAGAGTGGGCATTACGACAGGGCTGACGTTCACAGACACAACAGCAGTCAGCGGCGTAAAGTATGACTATACCGTCCGATGTGTCTCTGCGGATGAAAAGACCTATACCAGCAGCTTTGACCCCGTTGGTAAGACCATCACCTATATCGCAACGCCTGTCCTCGCAGAGCCGGAAAATGTTGCCGGCGGTGTCCAAGTCACCTGGGGCAAGGTGGATGGCGCTGCCAAATATCGTCTGTACAGAAAGAACAGCTCCGGCGGCTGGACATCTGTGGGTGATACCACAGGACTATCATTGGTTGACACAAAGGTACCAAGAGGATCGGAACAGACCTATACCGTTCGTTGCGTATCCAGTGACGGGAAGACACATACCAGCAGCTTTGATCCTGTCGGCAAGAGCATCTTTGTGCCACTGTACACCGCACCCAACAGCTATTCATTTTCTGTTGCCTATCGCACCGGCGTCTACTACAACCGCTTAATGAGCGTCAAAGTGGGCTCGGATCAGCGTCAGGCCATTCTTGACGTGGCGCAGTCCCAACTGGGTTATACAGAGGGCAACAATAAAAACGCAATTGGCGGCAACGCCAGCGGCAGTCAGAACTACACAGAGTTCGGCCTGTGGTACTATAACAATATTGACTCCAGCGACCAGTTCTACCTTGGTGCATGGTGCAGTATGTTTGTCTCCTGGTGTGCGAACGAGGCTGGTATTCCGGCAGACGTCATTCCCCGCAGAGCATTGGTCGCCTACATGAAAGACGCATTTGAGAAAATGGGGAGGTACTATGCCTGGACAAAGAGCAAATGCGGCGGTGGCAAGCAGGACATTCGCCCCGGCGATCTGATCCTCTTCTCCACAGCGCCGCTGGGACGGCTGAATCACATCGGCCTGGTCCAGAATGTGACCTACAAAAACGGTCAGGTGACGATCAAAACGGTAGAGGGCAACAAGGGTGATCAGTGCTGCATGAAGACGTACACCCTGTCCACATCTTCACTGACCGGATATGTCACAAACGAAAAGGTCTATATCCGCGGCTTTGCCTGCCCGGCCTATAATAACTGATTTTCAGCAGCGTAAGCCCCTCATTCCTCGGCAAAAGGAATGAGGGGCTTAACCATATTTATTCTTCTTCCCGTTCCGCCTGGAGCTCCTGCATCAGCTCAGCCAGCAGCTTTTTATCCTGCTTGGAACTGAGGTCTAATTTCTCATAGAGATCCGGTCTCCGTTCCCGGGTGCGGCGGATGGACTGCTTTCTCCGCCACTTTTCAATGTTGGCGTGGTGGCCGCTAAGGAGAATAGAGGGAACGGCACGCCCATGCCAGACCTCCGGCCGGGAGTACTGGGGATATTCCAGCATCCCAGCCCAGTGGCTCTCGTTTTCATAACATTCCGGCGTTGACAGTACTCCCGGCACCAGTCTGCAAACAGCGTCGGCAATCGCCATAGCCGGGATCTCGCCGCCGGTCAGAACAAAGTCGCCCAGAGACAGCTCCTCATCTACGCACTCGTCAATAAAACGCTGGTCAATGCCCTCGTAGTGTCCGCAAACCATGATAAACCGCTCATAGCTGTCCCGCAGGCGAATGGCGTCTGCCTGGCGGAAGGTCTTGCCGCAGGGGGAGAGGAAG
The DNA here is from genome assembly GCA_900314485.1 of uncultured Eubacteriales bacterium. Lineage (GTDB taxonomy): Bacteria > Bacillota > Clostridia > Oscillospirales > Oscillospiraceae > Onthomonas. The sequence goes on along the minus strand of OMVL01000036.1, from coordinate 27,230 downwards.
ATGGTGTGCAGCCGTTCTCCCGCTTCTGTACAGATATGCTCCCAGCAGCGGTAGAGCGGATCTGCCTGCATGACGGCCCCGTGTCCGCCGCCATAGGGATAGTCGTCCACCTGATTCTGCTTGTTGGTGGTAAAGTCCCGAATCTGCCAGGTGTTGATGCGGATGATGTTTCGCTCCTGGGCACGGCCCAAAATGGAATCGCAGAGCACATCGCCCACGGTATCCGGAAAGAGGGTCATAATGTCGATCTGATACATCACTCGCCCATCCCTTCCAGAGGAGCAAAGGCGATATAGCCCTCTTCCTCATAGATACCTTTGACAAATTCCGGCACATCGGGGATAAAATATTGTTTGTCACCCTTGACCACATAGAGGTCGTGGGCGGGATATTCCAAAATTTCGGTCACCTTGCCCAGTATAGCCCCAGTCTCGGCGTGGCGGGCTTCCAGTCCAATGAGATCAACGATAAAGTGGCTGCCCTCGTCCAGTGAAACATCCTCCCGGCGGGCGGTGATGATCTTCCCCTTGAGGGGCAGCGCATCGTCAATGGAGCGGACGCCCTCCAGTGTCAGAAGCACGAAGGGTCCGTGGATCCGGCTGTTCCGGACAGGATAGGCTTTGCCGCCCACATAGACGGTCTGCAGCTCACACAGGTCCTCCGGGCTGTTGCACCAGGATTCCGTCTTCAGCTCGCCCCGAACACCGTGAGTGTTGAGGATCTTGCCGACTTCCAAAAAAGACTCCTTCATTGTCATGCCTCCAAATTGTTATCATAAAACGTTCCATGCTTTTTTCAATGCCGGTATGAAAAAACGGAGTGCCTGTCAAAAGACACTCCATTTTTTCATTCGTCCATAATCTCCACAGAGACTCTGGTGTTCTTCCGCTGAGCCAGAGAGCGCACAATGGCACGGATCTCCTTGGCAATACGACCCTGACGGCCGATGACCTTACCCATGTCTTCCGGCGCAACACGAAGCTCAAGAATCACTTCTCCGTCGCAGTCGATCTCCTTGACCTGGACAGCATCAGGGTTGTCCACAAGGCTCTTTGCGACGTAAGCCAAGAGTTCTTTCATGAATGATTCTCCTCTCGGGGGATCACAGCACGCCGGCGGTCTTGAAGAGACGCTTGACGGTGTCGGTGGGCTGAGCGCCGGTCTTGATCCATGCCTGAGCACGCTCGGCATCGACCTTGATCTCAGCGGGCTCCTTCAGGGGATCGTAAGTGCCCAGCTGCTCAATGAAGCGGCCGTCACGGGGATAGCGGGAGTCAGCCACCACAATACGATAGAAAGGAGCTTTCTTAGCGCCCATACGGCGCAGTCTGATTTTAACCATTTATCATTCACCTCCAAATGAAATTCAGAATTATATGAGATACGTCAAAAGACGTAAATCAGCGTTTTTTCTTGCGCTTCTTGTTCTTGCGCTGGCGCTTGGGACCGGGAGTGCCCATCCGCTCAATGGCCTGCATTGTCTCAGAATCGTCCATGCCGGGCATGCCCTTAAACTGCTGCATCAGCTTGCGAATTCCCTTAGGCAGCTTGCCGCCCATCATCTGACGCGTCAGTTTGTTCATGGTATCGTACTGCTGGATCAGCTTGTTGACATCGGAGACCTGAACGCCGGCACCGGCGGCAATACGCTTGCGGCGGCTTGCGTTGAGGATAGAGGGGTCGTCCCGCTCCTTGGGTGTCATGGACAGGATGATCGCCTGCAGGCGATCCAACGCCCGCTCATCAATGTTGGCCTCGTCGATTTGGGCCGCGCTGACGCCGGGCATCATGCCCAGAATATCTCGCATAGAGCCCATGTTTCGGACCTGCACCAGCTGATCGTAGTAATCCTGAAGCGTAAAGCGGTTCTTGCGCAGCTTCTCTTCCAGTTCCAGCGCTTTTTTCTCGTCCAGGCTGTTCTGCGCCTTCTCGATGAGGGAGAGGACGTCGCCCATGCCCAGAATGCGGCTGGCCATACGGTCGGGGTAGAAGACCTCAATGGCATCCAGCTTTTCACCCACGCCCACAAACTTGATGGGCTTGCCGGTGGTGGCCTTGACCGAGAGCGCTGCGCCGCCTCTGGCGTCGCCGTCCAGCTTGGTCAGCATAACGCCGGTCAGATCCAGTGCCTCGTCAAAGGCAACGGCGGCATTAACAGCGTCCTGGCCGATCATGGCATCCACGACCAGCAAAATCTCGTGAGGATTGACGGCGGCTTTGATGTTCTGCAGCTCCGCCATCAGCGTCTCGTCCACATGGAGCCGGCCTGCGGTATCCAGGAAGACAATGTCATTGGCATGCTGTCTGGCGTGTTCAATGGCAGTGGTGGCGATCTTTACCGGATCGTCCTGACCCATCTGGAAGACGGGAACCCCCAGCTGCTCGCCGACTACCTCCAACTGCTTAATGGCAGCGGGACGATAGACATCGCAGGCCACCAGCAGGGGACGGTGACCCTTATTTTTGAGCATACCGGCCAGTTTTGCGCCATTGGTGGTCTTACCGGCGCCCTGAAGGCCTACCAGCATGACAATGGTGGGGCCATCCTTGGTGAAGTTCAGCCCGGCAGCCTCGCTGCCCATGAGATTAATCAGCTCTTCGTTGACGATTTTGACCACCATCTGGCCGGGAGTCAGAGACTCCATCACGTCAGCGCCGACAGCACGATCTGTGACCGTCTTGACAAAGTCCTTGACAACCTTATAGCTGACGTCCGCCTCTAACAGGGCCAGACGGATCTCCCGCATCGCCTCGTGGACATCGGCCTCGGTCAAATTTCCCTTACCCCGCAGCCGGCTGAATACCTGATTCAGTTTTTCGGTCAAACTCTCAAATGCCATGGTTTATTCCTCCAGGCTGGCAAGTTTCTGCCGGATCTCTTTGGTCAGCTGATCCACTTTTCCGTCACGGTAGCGACTTTGATTCTGCTGTGCGATCTGTTCGTTGAGCTGAGCGATCTCATCCAGTGTAGAGCGCACCTTGAGAAAGCGGGCAACGATGCCTGTCTTCTCCTCAAAGTCATTCAAAATCGCCTCGGCCCGGACAATCACATCCCGGACGCCTTGGCGGGTAATGTCATAGTTTTCTGCGATCTCTGCCAGAGAGAGATCCTCGTTATGATAGAGATCGTAAAACTCACGCTGGCGCTCGGTCAGCAGATCGCCATAGAAGTCATAGAGCATGGTCATATGAAACGCCTGATTCTTCATGATCTGCCTCCTAGCAGCGTTTTGTAAAGCATGAACGCTTTACAAGCAGCTACTATACATCATTTTCCCGTCTTTGTCAATAGGGCGCATCCGACTTTTTGGGGTATTTCTTCCGCTTTTCCGGGAAAAATAGGCAGTGACACGATCACAAACTGGGCTACAGTCCCATTCCGGGAGGATATAACCATGGATCTCAAGCAGCAGAAAAAGGCCGGCAGAGAGGAAGCGGCAGGATGGCTCATGACGGCAAGGCGCAGTGCCGGCACAGAGCGAGCACAGATTCAAAGTGACCTGGCAGTCATTCGGGGCATCTGCAATCGGCTCCGATCTAATGCGTCAGGCCCCTGTCCCGCCCGGGACTGGCTTCTGGACAATCACTATCTGGCCAGCCAGGCAGGCCTCCGGGCCTGTTATGCCCTTCGCCGGCAAGGAAAGCTGCCTGCCTTGGAGCGAAACGGGATCCGGCTGCGCCTTCACAGGGTGGGTCTTTTACTGGCTGATCTGGAAGAGCTGGACGAGGAATGCATCACCGCCTTTCTCTCTGGCATACAGGAGGTCGAGCCGCTGGAGGAAGAAGAGCTGGCGCTGATTCCCGCCGCCCTTACCGCAGGCCTGCTCTGCCGGCTCCGCTCTGCGTCTGAGTCTCTGGAGCAGCTGCTCAACAGCGGGGAAGACCCCGCCGCTCTGGAGCCCGAGCTGCGTCGGCTCATGCGGCGCTTTGCAAAGCTGCGCTCTCTCCGCCTTGACCGGTCGTTGGAGCGTCTGAGCATGGTAGACCGTCTGTTTCGGGAAGACCCGGCTCATATCTACCCACAGATGGACCCGGAGAGCCGCTGCCTCTACCGCCGCCGGCTGTGCAAGCTGGCAAAGAAGCGTCATCTGAGTCAGACAGCCTGCGCTCAAAAGGTGGTCGATTTGGCCAGACAGGGACTGGAGCATGGCAGTCATATCGGCGCATACCTCTTTGAGGCGCCGCTGGGACGGCCGGAGAGAGGCCCTCACTGCGGCTGGTATGTATCTCTCCTGACACTGCTCACCACCGGTATCTCCATTGTCATCGGCTTCGGCGTCGGCCGCTGGTGGGCCATCTTTCTCTTTCTGCTGCCCGTCTCTCAGCTGGTGAAAAACGGGGTAGACGCTATTTTGCTTCACGTTGTCAGGCCCCGCCCTGTCTTTCGGCTGGAGCTGAAGCAGGGGGTTCCTCCGGAGGGGAAGACGCTCTGTGTCATTGCCGCCCTTCTGACAGACGAAGAGAGTGTGACAGACCTGGCAAAAAAACTGGAGCGATATGCCATTGCCAACCGCAGGGCAGGGGAGGCCGTGGGGTACGGCATTCTGGCCGATCTGCCCGACCGAAAAGAAAGCATGACGGCAGCGGACGATCTGATCATTCACAGAGCAAAGGCGGCAATTGCGCTGCTCAACTGTCAGGGAATCGGCAAATTCTATCTCTTTTTCCGCAAGCCGACTTATGTCCCCGCCGAAAAAACGTACCGTGGCCGGGAGCGAAAGCGGGGCGCTATTTTGGATCTGGTGCGATTCCTGCGAGGACGCCGTGGGGAGATGGAGCTGCTGGAGGGGGAGCGGGAGTCACTGCGGGATACCAAGCTGCTGTTGGTCCTGGACAGCGACACCATCCTCACTATGGACGCTGTCAATGAGCTGGTGGGGACCATGCTCCACCCCATGAATCAGCCTCAGGTGGACAAGCGGCGGAAAATCGTCACAAAGGGCTACGGAATCCTGCAGCCAAGGGTGGAGACGGAGCTCTCTTCCAGCTCTGCCAGCACCTTTGCCCGGCTGTTCAGCGGCCTGGGCGGCCTTGATCCCTATGGCGGCGCTGTCAGCGATCTCTACCACGATCTGTTTGACGAGGCCACGTTTTTGGGCAAGGGGATGTTCCACATTGACGCCTTCCTGACTTGCATGGACGGTCGTTTTCCGGAAAACAGGATCCTTTCTCACGATCTTTTAGAGGGAAGCTACCTGCGTACCGGCTGGGTCAGCCGGACAGAGCTGATGGACTCCTTCCCCTCCAGCGCCATCAGCTGGCTGGACCGAGCCCACCGCTGGATCCGGGGAGACTGGCAGCTGACAGACCGGCTGCTGCCCAACGTCAAAACAGAGGCGGGAGAGCGGGAGCGCAATCCCATCTCTCCTCTGGCCCGGTGGAAGATGTTTGACAATCTCCGCCGCTCATTGGTCCAGCCCGCCACGCTTCTCGCTCTCATAGTGGGTCTGCTGGGAAGAGGCCCTCTCTTTGCCGCCGCCCTTTTGGCAGCACTGCTCAACGTAGCATCCCAGCTTCTGCTGGCGGCGGCAGAGCTGCTCTGGCGACGGGGACAGGGCAGCTTTCGCCGGTACCATTCCGGTGTCTATTCCGGTCTTTCCGGCAATCTTCTCCGGGCAGGTGCGGAGATGCTCTTCCTGCCGGTGGAGAGCTATATGGCTCTCTCCGCTGTATTCCGCACTCTGTGGCGGCTCACTGTCAGCCACAGACATCTGCTGGATTGGGTGACCAGCAGTCAGTCGGGACAGAACAAGCGGAAACTGACCACCTTCCTGCGCCGTTTTGCCCCCGCTATCCTGCTGGGTTTTGCGCTCATGGCCTGTTCCCCCTACTGGACCGGTCGACTGCTGGGCCTTGCCTGGGCGGTCACGCCGCTGCTGTTTTACCGCTGGAGCTGCCCGAATGAGATACTCAATACCATGCCCCAGCGAGATCGGGCGTTCCTGCTTCATGAGTGTGCCCTTATCTGGCGCTACTATGAGGACTGGCTGCGGCCGGAGTATCACTACCTGATCCCAGACAACGTCCAGGCAATGCCGGACCGCGGGGCTGCTGCCCGCACCTCTCCTACAAATATGGGCCTGGCCCTGCTCAGCCCACTGGCAGCGGCAGATCTGGGGCTGATTTCCCAACGGCAGGCGGCAGAAAAAGTTGAGATGCAGCTGCGCACATTGGAGCGTTTGGACCGCTGGCACGGACACTTTTACAACTGGTATGACATCACGACTCTGGCGCTGCTGAAGCCGCGCTATGTCTCCACCGTGGACAGCGGAAACCTCTGCGCCAACCTGATCGCCCTGGCCTCGGGGCTGGAGGAATGGGGAGAGACTGCCCTGGCCAGCCGGGCCCGAAAGCTGGCAGACGAGATGGACTTTTCCATTCTCTTTGACCTGGATCAACAGCTGTTCTATATCGGCTATGATGTGGAGGCGGGTCAGTATACACCCAGCCATTATGACCTGATGGCCAGCGAGGCCCGTACCACCAGCTATCTGGCCGTTGCCAGGGGGGAGGTCCCGCCCCGCCACTGGAGGCAGCTGTCCCGGGCCATTGTCAAGTCAGACCGCTATACAGGCATGGCCTCCTGGTCAGGCACTATGTTCGAATATCTCATGCCCCAGCTTTTGCTGCCGGCCTACCCGGATTCTCTGCTGGGGGAGACTCTGTCCTACTGTGTGGATCAGCAGCGGCGGGAGGGCGCCAGACGAAGGACGCCCTGGGGCGTTTCCGAGTCCGCCTATTATGTTCTCGATCCCCGGCAAAACTACCAGTATAAGGCCCACGGCATCCCGGCGCTCAGTCTTCGCCGGGAGAGCAGGCGGGACCGGGTGGTGGCGCCATATGCCTCCTTTCTGGCGCTGGCAGTGGATCCGGAATCCGCCATCTCCAACCTGCGCCGCCTGCGGGAGATGGGGGCGGAGGGAAAGTACGGCTTTTATGAGGCGCTGGACTTTACCCCATCCAGAGGCGGAACGACTCGCCAGCCTTTGATCGTCCGCAGTTGGATGGCCCACCACCTGGGTATGAGCCTGCTGGCCCTGGATAACTGTCTCTGTGAAAACGCCATGATCCGCCGTTTCCTGTCAGACCCTGCCATGTCTGCCTGCCAGGAGCTGCTGCAGGAAAAACTGCCGGTAGGCGTGCCTGTCACCCGTCCGGAGCCGGAGATATGCCCGCCCAGAGAGCGGGAGAAAAAAACGCCCCGCTGGCAGCGCAGCGGTACAGGCGTTGACCCGGCTGACCCCGTCTGGGGCTTTGCGGCAAACGACGGGTACTCTGTGCTTCTCTCCGCAGGGGGCGCCGGCCCCAGCCGGACGGGGGAGCACACGATTCTGCACCCGGAGGGGATGACCGTCCAATTTCGCAGAGGAGACGCGGTCATTCCGGTATTCCCAAGAGACGCCGCCGCAGAAGACCTCTCCTGGCATTATGCTTCCGGCGAGATCATGCTCCGCTGGCACAACGATGAAATAGATGTGGTCCAGACGGTTTTGGTGGACAAGCAGCATGCCGGCGAGGTGCGGCGCATCACGGTCAGCGGACGAACTTCCGTTGATGGTACGCTCTGTGTCCTTCTGCGGCCCGTTCTGGACCGGTGGGACAGCTATGCCGCACACCCTGCCTTTTCCAGAATGTGCATGGAAACAACGTATGTGGGATCCGGTGTCCGCTTTGTCAGGCGGCCCGGCAGAGGGAAAGACGTCCCCGTGCTCACCGTGCTCTGGTCCGAACAGGAGGCAGGGTGGACCACCAACCGGGAGCGCTATCTGGTCACTGGCTCCATCTCCCACACGGGACGGGAGGGGACTGTGCTGGACCCCTGCCTGGCCCTGGAACTGCCCCTGCAGCTGAGACAGGGACAGAAGAAAAGTCTGACTCTGGCATTGGCTGCCGGAAGTGAGGAGGACAGTCTGCTCTCCGCTCAGGCGCTCCTTGCCACAAAGCGGCCGGCACTGTCCAATCTGGTAGACCGGATGGCCCTGCGCTCCGGCCGGGAGACCATCACCGCCGCCGCCGTCCTCCTCAGTCGGCTTATGGCTCCCGGTCAGCTTGGCTGCGAGGGAGAGGTGGATGGACAGCCCTCTCTCTGGCCCTTTTCCATCTCCGGCGATCTGCCCATCGTCACCTACCGTGTACAGCCCGAGGAACTGGAGGAGGCCCTGAGGCTGGCTGCCGTCAACCGCAGTCTTGCCCGACTCAACATGTCCTTTGATCTGGTGCTGCTCATCCCGGAGCAGGGCAGCTATTTCCAAGCCATTCGCTCCAAGCTGCTGCACAGCCTGGAGGAAAGGGGCTGGGAAGGTGCGGTAGAACAGCCCGGCGGGATCTTTCTCATCTCTGGCACAGAGCGCCAGTGGCAGCCCGTTCTGGGCATGGCTGCCGTCAACCTTCATCCCGGCGACCGCCTGGTGCAGGCAGATCACGCTCAGCCGGAGGTACTGCTCCAAACCGCTCTGATCGTCAGGGGCCGGCCGTTCCAATGGCACTGGGAGGAAAACGGTTTTACTCTGGAGACCCGGGGCAGTCTGCCGCCGCTGCGGTGGAGTCATCTGCTGGTCAACGCTCACTTCGGCTGGCGTTGTGACGAGGCGGGGACCGGTCACCTGTGGTATGAAAATGCCCAGATGGGGCAGCTGACTTCCTGGCAAAACGACCCCATTGCCATGACAGGGCCGGAGCGCCTGTATTACTGCTGGACAGGGGGCAGGTGCTCTCTCTTCGCCGCAGCAGACGGAATTCCTGCCAAAGTGACCTTCGGTCCCGGCTTTGCCCGCTGGGAGAAGTCCTTTGCAGGCAGACATGCAGTCCTGACCGCCTTTGTGCCCCAGGATCAACCGCTGCGGGTGTGGCAGATTTCCGTACAGGGCTGGGAAGAAGGGGACAGGCTCTGCTGGTCGCTGGCCCCAAAGCTCTCCCACCGGGACAGCAATATCCCCTGGGTGCGCTGCTCTGCTACCGCCAAAAATGTCTATCTGGAAAACCCGGCGGGGACAATGCCCGGGACAGTACTGCATCTCTCCGCATCCCAGCCCTTCCTGCGCTCAGACTGGAGAGAGGGCAGAGTTGAGACGGAGCTTCGCTCGGCATCCGGCATAACGCTCTGTGCAGGCATCAGCGGCGCATCTCGCCCGGAGCGGTTCTATCCGGCTTCCGATGCCCTCAGAGGGGCAGCGGAGACAGAACTCTGGTGGCGGCAGAGGACAGCAGCTCTTACGGTAAAAACACCGGACGAGGCACTGAATCACTATCTGTCCTTCTGGGGACCCTACCAGGTGCTGGCCGGGCGCATTGAGGGCCGAAACGGTCTTTATCAGTGCGCAGGCGCCTACGGTTTCCGAGATCAGCTTCAGGACGTGCTTGCTCTGCTGCCCTTTGCGCCTGAGACGGCTGCCCGGCAGATCGAGGCGTCTGCCCGCCACCAATTTCGGGAGGGCGACGTACTCCACTGGTGGCATCCCCCGGAGGAGACTGACGCCAGAGGAGTACGGACCCGGATCAGCGACGACCTGCTGTGGCTGCCCTACGCCCTCAGCCGCTGGATGGAGGAGATCGGCGACGTACGGCTGCTCCATGAACAGGTACCTTATTTGGAGGGAAGCCCTCTCCACAAGGACGAGGAAGAGCGGTATGACCGATGGAGCTATTCCGACACAAAAGACACGCTGTACCGGCATGGCGTGCAGGCTGTGGAATGTGTGCTTAATCGGGGCGTAGGAGAGCACGGACTTTGCCTGATGGGAACAGGGGACTGGAACGACGGCATGAATCGCCTTGGGGCGAAGGGCAGAGGGGAGAGCGTCTGGCTGACCTGGTTTTTGGCGCTGGTACTGGAGCGCTTTGCTCCGCTCTGCCGGGAGTTGGGGGAACCGGACCGGGCAGAACGGTATGAAAAGCTGATCCGCCCGCTGACTGATGCCGCCAACCGTGCCTGGGACGGAGAATGGTACCTCCGGGCCTATGACGATGAGGGAATACCCGTTGGCAGCCACAAAAACAGCGAGTGCGCCATTGACTCTGTCTCTCAGTCCTTTGCCGTATTTGCGCCTAATCCGAGGGCAGAGCTTGCCCGCCAGGCGGCAGAGTCCGCCTATGAACGGCTCTACGACAGGGAGCATCAGTTGGTGCGGCTGCTCTGGCCGCCCTTCCGCGAGGAGGGGGATCCGGGCTATATCAAAAGCTATCCCCCCGGTCTTCGGGAAAACGGAGGACAATACACCCACGCCGCCTGCTGGCTGGCCATGGCGCTCTTCCGTCTGGGCGAACCGGAGCGGGGAACCGAGCTGCTCCACGCCCTGTTGCCGGAGACTCATCCTTGTGAGACCTATCTTGCAGAGCCCTATGTGCTGGCCGGAGACGTCTATACCGCCCCGGAGCAGGAAGGGCGTGCCGGCTGGAGCTGGTACACCGGGGCGGCGGGCTGGTACTGTCAGACGGCAATGCGGGAGCTTTTGGGGCTGAAGCTCCGCAGAGGCGCGCTCCGTATCCATCCAAATCTTCCCCCAGACTGGCCCGGTTATGAGGCAGAGTGGAAGAGCGGAAATTGGACGCTCCACATCACAGTGCAGCGGGGAGAGGGCTGCCAATTGCTGCTAGACGGCATAAAACAGGAAGACGAGATCCCCCTTGGCGCCCTTACCGGGAGACACGAGCTGAAATTGACGCTTCCTTCCGGAAAAAGTAGTGGAGTATTTGGCAAAAAAGATGTATAATACCAGGTAGTAAAATCCACGACAGAGGGAAGCGGAGCTAATGAGCGCACCTACACGCATCCAGCTGATGCCAGGCGTATGGTTGACGGCCATGCGGACCCGAAAATTCAAAAGCAGTTTCTGGTCAGCGCTCCTGCTGACGCCCCTCCGGGCAGATACTGCCTCTATGACGGCAGTTCTGCCCCGGGTGCTTCGCCGGGGTACCGGCAACTACCCGGATCAGGAGCAGTTGGGGGCGGTACTGGACGACCTCTACGGAGGCGTCATTGAACCCACTGCCCTCAAACTGGGAGAGATTCAGGCATCCGGCTTTGTCGCCACATTTTTAGATGACCAATACGCCTGGGACGATGCGCCTATCTCCGGCCGGGCGGCAGAACTGCTGGGGGATCTGCTTCTGCGCCCCGCCACCCGAAACGGCAGGCTCCGTACAGACTATATAGACAGCGAGCGGGACAATCTGATCGCTAAGATCAAAAGCCAGCGCAACGATAAAGAAAGCTACGCCGCTCTTCGTCTCAGCCAGGAGATGTGCCGGGGGGAGACTTATGCTGTTGACCGCTTGGGCAGCCTGGAGACTGCCCGAGCGATCCGGGTGGCCAAACTGGATCGTCACTATAAGACTCTGCTCAAGGAGAGCCGGTTGGAACTGTACTACTGCGGCTCTCAGCCTGTTGATCAGATTCGGCAGGCGTGGGTGGAGTCTCTCATGGGGCTGCCCCGAAAGAACAGCTATGATCTGCAACCCACGCAGGTGACTGTCCATCCCAGTGAAGTACGGGAGATCACGGAAAAGCTGGATGTCACCCAGGCAAAGCTGGCCATCGGCCTGCGTACCCAGACCCGGCTGGACAGTCCGCACTATCCGGCGTTGCTCGTGACCAATGCCCTTCTGGGCGCTGCTCCCGGCTCTAAACTGTTTCAAAACGTGCGGGAAAAGTCCTCCCTCTGCTACTACGTCGTGTCCGACCTTGACAAACACAAGGGCCTGATGATGATCTACTCGGGCGTGTGAAAGCGGGCGATTTTACCGCAAAAGAGCTGGAGGCCGCCCGACACTATGCAGCCAACAGACTCACCTCCGCTCTGGACAGCCAAGCGGGACTTTACCGTTTTTACCGCGCTCAGGCATTGGCTGACCCGCCCATGACAGCAGAAGAACTGATCGCCATGGTGCGGGAGGTAACGGCCCAGGATGTGATGCAGTCGGCCGGCCGTCTGGAGCTGGATACGGTCTATCTGCTGACGGGCAGACAGAGGGAGGAGGCGGAGCATGGAGCGACGTGAATTTCCTCAACTGGGGGAAACCTGTTATTTTGAGCAGTTGGAAAACGGCCTGCCGATTTTTGTCGTCTCAAAGCCGGGCTACACCAAGGCCCATGCCTGCCTTGCCGTCTCTTACGGCGGGATGCACCGCTGTTTTGAAAACGGGACCCGGCAGGAGACGGTTGCCGGCGTTGCCCATTTTCTGGAACATAAGATGTTTGAAATGCCGGACGGAAACGCCCTGCAGCAATTTTCCGCCGCCGGGGCCTCAGTCAATGCTTTTACCGCCGCTGACATGACAGCCTACTACTTTACCTGCACCGACCGATTCCCAGAGCATCTGCGGATGCTGCTCCGCTTCGTCTCTACGCCCTACTTTACTGCCGAGAGCGTCCATAAGGAGCAAGGCATTATCGCTCAGGAGATCGGCATGGACGATGACGACCCGGACTGGCAGGTATATCAGAATCTGCTGCGTGGCCTCTACCACTGCCATCCTGTCCGGGAGTCTATTCTGGGAACGGTGGAATCCATTGCCCAGATCACTCCCGACACCCTGTACACCTGCCACCGGGCCTTTTATCACCCGGGAAATATGGTGCTCTGCGTAGTAGGAGATGTGGATCCTCACCGGGTAGTTTCCATTGCCCGGATGGTGCTGCCGTCAGAGGTCGTCCCGACGGCCCGGAAGGACTACGGTCCACAAGAGCCGGCTCAGGCGTATCAGCATGAGGCGTCCCGGGAGATGGAGGTCTCCGCGCCAAACTTCCTGCTGGGTTTTAAGGCATCGCCCTTCTATGCAGGCGTTGACGGCCTGCGTCAGACCATGGTGGGCTCCCTTGCCGGAGAGCTCCTCTGCGGCAGAAGCAGTCCGCTCTATGCCAAACTCTACACTGACGGCCTCATTCATAAGGACTTCTCCGTCACCTGTATCTGCTATCCCGGTGCCGCCTTTCTGGTGGCAGGGGGTGAGAGCCCGGATCCCCGCCGGGTACGAAAGGCCGTTTTGCAGGAGGGAGAGCGTCTCAGCCAGGGCATTGACGAGGAGCGCTTCCGCCGGGCTGTCAAGCATGAATACGGGGCGACAGTGCGGAGTTTGAACAGCTTTGACAGCATCTGCGTCCAACTCTCCCGATGGTGGTTCAGCGGCTGCCATTACTTTGATTTTACCGCCTTGTATCCAACTCTTACCGCTGCGGAAACGGCTGCATTTTTGGGAGAGACGGTCCGTGAAGCGGGGAGCTGCCTTTCCATGATTCAACCCAAAGGAGCAAACACACTATGACACCCATCCAATTTCCCGGCCTCGGCATCGAGGTGACGATCAACCCGGTGGCCTTTTCCATATTCGGCAAAGACGTCTACTGGTACGGCATTATCATTGCCTGCGGATTTCTCATGGCGGTAGCTTTCTGCTCCCGGCAGAGCCCCAAACTGGGGATCAAGCAGGATGATATTCTGGACATGTTGTTTTTTGCCGTACCCATGGCTCTTGTGGGCGCAAGGCTTTACTATGTCATCTTTTATCAGGACCTGTATCGGGACGCAAACGGCGCATTCCAGTGGAGTAAGGCAATTGCCATCTGGGACGGCGGCATTGCAATCTACGGCGGCATTATCGCATCTGTCCTGACAGGCGCAGTGTTCTGCAAGGTCAAAAAGATCAGCTTCTGGGCCATGGCGGACACTGCCAGCTACGGCTTTCTCATCGGCCAACTCGTGGGGCGCTGGGGCAACTTTGTCAATCAGGAGGCCTACGGCGGTCCATGTACTGCCTTGTGGAGGATGGGACTGACAAAGGGCGGGAGCTACATAGAGGTGCATCCCACCTTCCTGTATGAGTCCCTGTGGAATCTGGCCGGGCTGGCTGTGCTCTATTTCATTGTCCGCCCCCGCAGAAAGTTTGACGGAGAGCTGTTCCTATCCTACGTCCTCTGGTACGGTCTGGGCAGAGTCTGGATCGAGGGAATGCGAACAGACAGTCTTTATCTCTTTCATACCGGCATCCGGGTCTCCCAGGGGTTGGCAGGCATTTCTGCCATTGCCGCGCTGACCGCGATCCTGTTCCGGCTGCGCAGACAGAAGCACACTCCCAGGCCACTCTATGTAGAGACGGTCAATACCGATCAGGCGGAACAACAAGAACAGACACAGGAAAAGGAGTAAGAACAACATGGCGATCATCATTGACGGAAAGGCTCTTGCCGCAAAATGGAAGGAAAATATTAAGGGTCAGGTAGCTGCACTGAAGCAGCACCCCGGTCTGGCAGTCATTCTGGTGGGCAACGACCCGGCGTCCCGTGTTTACGTCACCAGTAAGGAGAAGGACTGCAGTGAGTGCGGCATTTACAGCGAGGAGTTCGCTGTGCCTGCCCAGTTCGGTCAGAAGGCACTGCTGAACCTGATCGCAGAGCTGAATCAGCGCCCTGAGATCGACGGTATTCTATGCCAGCTGCCGCTGCCCAAGGGATATGACTATGACGAGCAGGAGGTTCTGCTCGCCATCGACCCAAAGAAGGATGTGGACGCCTTTCATCCCTACAATGTGGGCCGCATTATGATCGGCGACTACACTTATCTGCCCTGTACGCCTGCCGGTGTCATGGCCATGCTGGATGAATACGGCATTGATCCGGCAGGGAAGCGCTGCGTGGTGGTGGGCCGCTCCAATATTGTGGGCAAGCCGCAGGCCATGCTGCTGCTCCATCGCCACGGAACCGTCACCATCTGCCACTCCCGCACCCCCAATCTCGGGGAAATCACCCGTGAGGCAGATATTCTCGTCTCCGCTGTGGGGCGCCGCAACCTGATTACGGCGGACATGGTGAAGGAAGGCGCTGCTGTCATTGACGTTGCCATGAACCGGGACGAGAACGGCAAGCTTTGCGGCGATGTGGACTTTGAGGCGGTCTCTCAGAAGGCCGGCTGGATCACACCTGTCCCCGGCGGCTGCGGCCCCATGACCCGGGTCATGCTGCTGCAAAATACGCTGGCGGCGGCTGTCTCCCACGGGAAAGCGTAATGATAAGTGTGTACATCCTGCGGCTGTTTGTTGCCATGCTCGTCTGTCTGCCCGTCTATCTCCTGATCCGCAGACCGTGGCGCTTTTCCTGTCGGCGGGAGATCGTATTGGGCGTTTTTGTGCTCTTTATGGCTGCGTTGCTCTTTCTGACGCTGCAGGGCACCTACGGAATGCCGAAGGATGCGATCGAGTATGCCAGATGGCGCATCCAGAACTGGCAGGCGTACGGTGTCAACCTGATTCCCTTTCGGACGATTTGCAGCATTTTCAAGTACGGCAGCATTGACCAGATTATGATCAACCTGGTCGCCAATGTCCTCATGTTTGTGCCCTGGGGCTTTGGCCTGCCTCTCCTCTGGAAGAAGTTCCAGTCCGTGTGGGCGGTCATGGCAGCCTCGCTGCTCATCACGGTCTTTATTGAGACATGGCAGCTCTTTATCGGACGCAGCGTGGATGTGGATGATATTATTCTCAACTTCTTCGGGGGCTGTATTGGCGGAGTTCTCTATTCTCTGACAAGGAAGCTGGCCCCGGACATTGAAAAACTGGCAGAATAAGCATAACGGCAGTCAGACCTCAAAATGAGGCGACTGCCGTTATACTTTGTTTCAATGGGTAACGGAAGCAACTCCCGGTAAGAATAGGATTACGAGACCGGCTCCGGCGGCCAGTTCAGCCGGCAGCCCTTTTGAAAGCTGCGAAACTTTGTCGCCGGCAGCAGATCTCCGGTCATATGCCGCCCGCCCGGGTAGAGCAGGGGATTTTGCTGCAGTTTTGGGTCCAGCAGCGAAAAGGCAGGAGATGACGGGGTAGACCAGCCGCTGTATATGGAATTACGGGCCAGATTGGAGGGCTGGCACAGGAAGTCCAGAAGCGCATAGGCAGCCGTCCGCTCCGTGGAACGGACAGGTATGGCATAGGCCAGCATCGTGTGCCAATTGCCCTCGGAGGGAATCACAAAGGTCAGCTCCGGCATCTCCTCCATAAGGGAGATGGCCTCTCTGGCATAACAAGGTGCCAGCACAGCGGCATTGGAGCGAAAGACCGGAGCCAGATCCGTTCCGTCAAAATAGCCCACCGGGCATTGCCGGTCCAGCAGCCGATCCGCCGCCACCATATCCTCAGGTCTGGAAGAATCAATGGAACGCCCGTCTGCGGCAAGGGCAAGCGTCACGGCATCCCGATATCGGCTGGTCATGGCCACCTGACCGGCAAATTCCCTATCAAAGAGGGCGTCCCAGCCCGTGACGCGGGTATTTGTATGGGTGGGGTCAAACAGCAGTCCCATGGTTGTCCACAGGCAGGGAACAGCGCAACCTCCGGTCTGGTCCATCGCCTGACTGAAATAGGCAGGGGAGAACTGAGCACGATCAGACAGCATAGTACAGTCGATTGTTACCAGCAAATGGCACTCGTTCATGCGGGCCAAAAGCTCCACATCCGCCAGCAGCAGGTCGCAGTCCGCGGGCCGCAGTTCGCCCGCAGCCGTATCAATGCGGCGGTACTCTACCTTTATGCCGGTGGAGCGGGTGAAGGACTGGAGCACTCTGGGATCGATATAGTCTCCCTGGCTGTATACTGTAAGGGCAGACTTTGGTTGAAAAATGTGAAAAAGCGCCACACCAATACACAGCAGGAGAAAAAACACCATAAGCGTTATTGCTTTTCTCTTCAATGAAAATCCTCCAAAAACAGATCGCAGATCAGTCCAGGCCGGAGAGCAATACATCAGGGAAGTATCCCTCTAAAAAGTCTACGTAAGGTACCTTCCAACATTTGCCGTTGAGATATTCCAGTTCTCCAGCGTCCGTGGTGAAGCGGAAAGTGAGGGACCAGGAGCAAAGGGCCTGACGGCGGCGTTTGAAGATGCGGTTCACCTTTTCGTCTCCGTACTTCCCGTCGCCGACCAGAGGGCATCCGGCATCGGCCATCTGAGCTCTGATCTGATGAGTGCGGCCGGTCACCAGTTCGCACTCCACCAGTGAGAGACCGCCCTTTACTGCCAGCGTGCGGTATTTCGTAATGGCTGTCCGACCACCGGGCACCGGCTTGTGGTAGACAAAGACCTGCTTTCTGCTCTCGTCCTTGAACAGAAAGGACTCCAATGTGCCACTCTGGGGCGTGAGCGTGCCAACAGCAGCGCAGAGATACCGCTTCTCCATCTCCCGGTCCTTGATCTTCTGATTCATCACCCGCAGCGCCTCGGCTGTTTTGGCGGCAATGACGATGCCGCTGGTATTGCGGTCGATGCGGTTGCAGAGGGCAGGGATAAAGGATTGCTCGGCTGTGGGCCGCCATTGGCGGGACTGATAGAGATAGGCAAGGATGTGGTTGATAAGAGTATCGGCTGTGCCGGTGTCATCCGCATGGACCACCATGCCCGCGGGTTTATTCACCAAAAGCAGATGCTCATCCTCATAGATAACGTCCAGCCTTGGGACGGCGATGGTGAGAAATGCGTTTTCCGCGGTAGGCCGATCAAAAAATTCATCGTTGATATAGAGCTGGAGCAAGTCACCCTGCCGCAACCGAGTGTCCCGCTTGGCTCCTTTCCCATTGAGCTTGACTCGCTTGATGCGAATATACTTCTGCATCAGGGGGGCAGGGAGGAGGGGGACTGCCTTGCTCAGCCAGCGATCCAGCCGCTGACCTGCGTCGTTTTTTCCGATGGTAAACTGCCGCATTGACTTTCCCTCCTTTTCTCTGTATTATAGCAAATGAAAATATAGCCTGACAATTCCATTTTGCACAGGAAACACATTCAATTTTACCGTTTTTTAGGGGAGTTGACCCCTTGCAAATTTTCCGGTTCATGATGGGCAGTGGAAAGGAAAAATACTTTCCAAGATCGTGAAAAAAGGCTTGACACCACAGATGGATTCGTTTATAATGCCAAATGTGTCGTTATGCGAGGTGTAATATGCGTCTTGATTTGCGTGACATCATCCATGTGCCGGGTGCTGTAAAACCGTTCTCGTTCTCTTTCGATTTATCTGATATGGATTTTTACGGGCAAAAGCCTGTATGTGAGCCGGTTCAGGTAGAGGGAAAGGTAGTCAATCGGGCAGATATGCTGCTCTTGGAGGCTGTGATCAGCAGTAATCTCCATCTGCACTGTGACAGCTGCGGAAGACCCTTTGAACGAGTCAAGACCGTTGAAGTCCGGCGTATGCTGGCCACCGAGCTGCAGGACGAAGAGGATGACGAGATCATCCTTTTGGACGGCTCCATCTTAGATGCCGGAGAGATTATGACTACCGAGTTCATTCTGGAGATGGATACCAAGAATCTGTGTCGGGAGGACTGCAGGGGCATCTGCCCCGGCTGCGGCGCCGACCTGAATACCGAGCCCTGCAAATGCAAGCCCGACATAGACCCTCGCCTGTCTGCTCTGGCATCTTTGTTGGAGTAAGGGCGAACTGATTCAGTCAATTCCCGAAAGGTAAACGAGGAGGTGTCATAGATGGCAGTCCCTAAGAGTAAAGTCTCCAAGGCAAGACGTGACAAGCGCCGTGCCAACTGGAAGCTGGAGGTCCCCGGCCTGATTAAGTGTGAGTGCGGTGCATATCGCCTGCCCCACCGTATCTGCCCTTCCTGCGGCAAGTACAATGGCCGCAGCTATGCCAAGGACGCTGAGGCAAATTAATTGCCCTTCAAGTGAGAGAGCCTGTCTGCAGCAGGCTCTTTACTTTTGCCCGTTTTCTGGATATAATAGCGAAGAAACAGTTGAAAAATACCCCATCAGAAAGGATGTGAGGGCGCATGAAACCTATGGTCGCCATTGTCGGACGGCCCAATGTGGGCAAAAGCATGCTCTTTAACCGCCTGGCAGGTCAGCGTCTGTCCATCGTTGAGGACACCCCCGGCGTCACTCGGGACCGGCTCTATGCCGACTGCGAGTGGCTGGACCATCAATTTACCATCATTGATACCGGCGGTATTGAGCCAAACACGGATAACGAGATCCTCCGCTTCATGCGTACCCAGGCGGAGATCGCCATAGACCACGCAACCGTGATTATCCTGGTCTGCGATCTTCAGACCGGAGTGACCGCTGCTGATATGGATGTGGCCAGTATGCTCCAGCACTGCGGAAAGCCCGTGGTTCTGGCCGTCAATAAGGCGGATCGCCCCGGTCATACCGATCCTGACGTCTACGAGTTCTATAATTTGGGTCTCGGCGATCCCATTGCCATCTCTGCCATCCACGGCCTCGGCCTGGACGATATGCTGGATGCCTGCGTCCGGGAGTTTCCTCCGGAAGCAGAGGCAGAAGAAGAGAATGACCTCATCCGAGTGGCCATTATCGGAAAGCCCAATGTGGGTAAGTCCTCTCTGGTCAACCGAATTCTGGGCGAAGAGCGGGTCATCGTCAGTAATGTGGCCGGCACGACCCGGGATGCGGTGGACTCCAACTTTGAAAATGAGTACGGAAAATACTGCTTTATTGATACCGCAGGTATGCGGAAAAAGTCCAAGGTCAACGACAGGGTAGAACAGTTCTCCGTCCTGCGTGCCACCATGGCCATTGACCGTGCGGATGTCTGCCTGATTCTGATTGACGCCAACGAGGGCGTGACGGAGCAGGACACCAAGGTGGCCGGCCTTGCCCATGAGGCGGGCAAGGCGTCTATTATCGTAGTGAACAAGTGGGACGCCGTCGAAAAAGATGACAAGACCATGGACAAAATGCGGGCCCAGGTCCGAAACGGCTTTGCCTTTATGCCCTATGCCCCCATCCTGTTTATCTCCGCCCTTACCGGTCAGCGCGTACCCAAGCTCTTCGAGCGCATCAATGCCGTTCGTGAGATGTCTATGCTTCGGGTCCGCACCGGCACACTGAACAGCGTTCTGGCAGACGCCACCAACCGGGTCCAGCCGCCTACGGACAAGGGCCGCCGACTGAAGATCTACTATATGACTCAGGTGGGTATCCAGCCGCCCCACTTCGTTGTCTTTTGCAACGACGCCCGGCTGTTCCACTTCTCCTATCAGCGCTATTTGGAGAATCAGATCCGCAATACCTTTGGCCTGGAGGGTACGCCGATCCGGCTGACCATCCGCCAAAAGGGCGATAAGGAGGATTGACGGCATGAGTATAGGATTTACGATTTTGATTTATGCGGCGGTAGTGGTCATCAGCTACTTTTTGGGGTGCTGCAATACTGCCCTCATCTTGTCTAAGTATCTCCTCCATGACGATGTCCGAAACCACGGCAGCGGAAACGCCGGCCTGACCAACTTCTACCGGGTCTTCGGCAAGAAGAAGGTGCTCTGGGTCATTCTGGGCGATCTGGCCAAGGCGGTCATCTCCTGCATCTTGGGCGGCCTGCTCATCGGCGGCGTGCTCCACGGAGCCACGCTGGGCGGCGGCAGCCCTGAGGTGGCGCTGGGCAAGCTGGTGGGCGGCATTGCCTGCATGCTCGGCCACTCTTTCCCCTGCATGTTTGGTTTTAAGGGGGGCAAGGGCGTCCTGTGCGGTGCCGGCGTGATCATCTGTATGGACTGGCGAATTGCCCTGATCTGCCTGGGAATATTTGCCATTTTGGTTGCCGTTACACGCTGGGTTTCTCTTGGCTCTATGGTGGCGTCTATCCTTTTCCCCGTCACCTGCTGGTTTATCTATCGCAGCATTCCGGTGGTGCTTCTGGCCTGTGTGGCCGGTGCGCTCATTGTGGTGCGGCACAAGGACAACGCCAAACGTATTGCCAAGGGCGAAGAGAACAAATTTGAATTTCACTGATTTGAGAGGGATTATGCCATGAATGTGACCGTATTGGGCAGCGGCGGCTGGGGTACCGCTCTGGCACTGCTGCTGTTGGAAAATGGAAATCAAGTGACCCTCTGGTCCTATTTTCAGGAGGAATCCGACCGACTGAAGGCAGACCGGGAGAATCCCATGCTGAAAGGCGTCACCCTGCCGGAGGAGTTGACCCTGACCGCCGACATCAGCTGTGTCTCCGAAAGCGATGTCGTCGTTCTGGCAACGCCCTCCTTTGCTGTCCGCTCCACCGCAAAGCAGCTGGCACCTCTGGTCAAGACCGGTACGATCCTGGTCAGTGTGGGCAAGGGCATTGAAAAGGGGACCTCTCTCCGCCTGAGCCAGATCATCGGAGAGGAAGTGGGGGAGAAGTGCCCTGTGGTGGTTCTCTGCGGCCCTACCCACGCCGAAGAGGTGGGACGCAGGATCCCCTCCGCCATTGTGGCAGCCAGTGAAAACCGTATGGCTGCCCATGTGGTCCAGGACCTTTTTATGAACAGCCGTTTCCGTGTCTACGCCTCTCCTGACGTTGTGGGTGTGGAGATCGGCGCTGCGCTGAAAAATGTCATTGCTCTCTGCGCCGGTGTCATTGACGGCATGGGCTTTGGCGACAATACCAGAGCCATGCTCATGACCCGGGGCCTGACCGAGATGGCCCGCCTGGGTATGGCCTTGGGCGGCAGGCAGTCCACCTTTGCCGGACTCACCGGAGTGGGCGACCTGATCGTCACCTGTACTTCCATGAACTCCCGCAATCATCGGGCAGGCATTCTCATGGGGCAGGGAAAGACCATTGAGGAGGCGATCCAGGAGATGGGCGGTGCTGTGGTGGAGGGCTATTATGCGGCGGCCTCTGCCCATGAGCTGGCGCAGAAGGCCGGTGTGGAGATGCCCATCACCGATGCGGCTTATCAGGTCATGTACGAGGGGAAGGATATTCGCAAGTCCTTCCTGGAGCTGATGAACCGCCGGAAAAAAGACGAGATCGAAGATACATGGCTGTAACAGCTGCGGCGCACCGAGTTTCCCTCGGTGCGCCGTTGATTGGTGATATTATGATTCTGCCAGCATGAGCATCATTTCAACGTTCTTTTGCTTGGCATATTCCAGTGTCTGATGAGTCCCGCCGGAGGGAACTCCGTCATAGACGCCGATGATCCGGTCAGAGTGATCCACCAAATACCGATTCCGGCGGTAGAAGCAGCCCCGGTCATATTCCGGCGAGACAATGACGATCTGCTCCGAACAGACCTTTAAAATGTCCTTGTGCCGTCTGCGGTCCTCCGCCGGCCAGCGTGCCGCCTGGCCGGGATAGGGGAGTACCGGCACCAATTCTATCTGGGGTATTTCCTCCCGCAGCTCGAGTACCAGCTCAGCGCAGAGCAGATCCACCCCCTGGGCCATGCCGGTCAGAAATCGGGTGTATCCCTGATCGCAGCACGCCTGGATCCGGTCCCACAGTGCCCGGCGCAGCGACAGATATTTTACATCAGCCGGATTACTCAGCCAGGGCAGCCGCTCCGGCCTGTGCCCGGTAAAGCAGCAGGTTTTTGGTCTGTTTTCCATGGTTCAATCCTCGCAATCGAACATTCGTTTCATTTATCATATCAGATTCTTCACTCAAATGCAAGAGATCCGGAAAATATTGCCCAGCCTATTGCAATTTTGCTCCGGGAGTATATAATGAAGTGGAACAACTGGATAGACGTCTTCAGGGCAGGGTGAAATTCCCGATCGGCGGTAATGGGACATGATTCCGCAAGTCCGCGAGCCTTTCTCAAGGTTGAATCGGTGCGATTCCGATACCGACAGTATAGTCTGGATGGAAGAAGATGTGTGTTTGATCGGACTTCTCTACGGAGGTAGTCCCGGCATTTCACGCCTGTAGACTGTCATCTCTGGCGTTCGAAATCTGTCGGGGCAATCCCCGAAAAAGGAGTCTTTTTTATGTCCGCATCCCGTACCATCAGCCAAACCAGAAAGATCACCGTGACCGCAATGCTCTCTGCGGTGTCCTTCCTCCTGATGTTCATTGAGTTCTCTATACCGATGATCATCCCATCTTTTGTCAAGATGGACATCTCCGATCTACCTGCGTTGATCGGCGCCTTTGCGCTTGGCCCTGTCTATGGCGTGGTGATTGAGGTGCTGAAGAATCTTCTTCACATTCTCATCAAGGGCACGTCTTCTGCCGGCATTGGCGAGCTTTGTAATGCGGTCCTGGGCGCAGCCTTTGCACTGTCGGCCGGACTGATCTATCTCAAGCATCACACCCGCAAGGGAGCTGTCATTGCCTCTCTCGCCGGTGCTGCGGCAATGGCGGTCGTCTCTCTGCCTATGAACTACTTTGTGACTTATCCCTTTTATGCCAGTCTCTTCGGCGGCATGGAGAACATCATCGGCGCCTATCAGGCCATCCTGCCCAGTGTAGACGGCCTGCTCCAGTGCCTGGTCATCTTCAATATGCCATTTACCCTCGTCAAGGGGCTACTGGATGTGTTGCTCTGCTTGCTGATTTATAAGCCGTTGTCTAACGTCATTCACGCTTAAAGGAACCCGGCAGGGACCATATGGTCTCCGCCGGGTTCCTGGCATGAATAGATGTTCAAATGATAAATCGAACATTTGTTTGACTTTGCTAGAGGGATATGATAAACTGATCCAAAATGGGGGGGCAGAGCGTGGAACGGACGATTTTGCATTGCGATTTGAATAGCTTTTTTGCCTCCGTAGAACTGCTGGAGCATCCTGATCTGGCGGACCGTCCGGTGGCTGTCTGCGGCGATCCCGAGTCCCGCCACGGCATCGTTCTGGCCAAAAACGAGGCGGCCAAGAAGTTCGGCATACAGACGGCGGAGACAGTCTGGCAGGCCAGACAAAAATGTCCCGATCTGGTCATGCTGCCGCCCCACCACAAGAAATACCGGGCATATTCCAAAAAAGTCAATGCCATCTATGGGCAGTACACCGATCTGGTAGAGCCCTTCAGCATTGACGAGAGCTGGCTGGATGTGACGGGGACGCTGCCTCTGTTCCGTAAGGACGGCAAAGCCTTGGCCGACGAGCTGAGAGAGCGTCTGAAGCGGGAACTGGGCCTGTCGATTTCGGTGGGTGTCTCCTTCAACAAGGTCTTTGCCAAACTGGGCAGCGATTACAAAAAACCGGACGCCACTACTGTCATATCCCGGGACAATTTCCAGACCATTGCCTGGCCCCTCCCGGTGACGGATCTGCTCTTCGTAGGACGGACTGCCGCTCAGCTGCTCAAACGCTATGGGGTTCGTACCATCGGCGATCTTGCCCGGTTTGATCCGGAAACACTGACACTGCTTCTGGGCCAGCAGGGAAGTAAGCTCTCTTCCTATGCCAGAGGGGAGGATAACGCTCCCGTTGTCCCCGCCGGACAGCTCCCGCCTCCCAAATCGGTGGGAAACGGCATGACCTTCCGCAGAAATTTGAACAGCCCAGAGGAAGTCCGCACCGGGATTGAACTGCTCAGCGATACGGTCGCTGCCCGGCTGCGCAGGGAGACGCTGTTGGCAGGCGGCATCCAGGTGACCATCCGAGACCCGGAGTTTCGGACCATCACTCGTCAGAAGCCGTTGGAATTGTCCACAGATCTCTCCCGGGAGCTTTCCGCCGCAGCCTATGAGCTGGTCTGCCGCAATTGGAGCTTTCAGCGTCCCATCCGTATGCTCACTGTCACCGCTCAAAACCTGTTGACGCCGGAAGAGGCTGCCCATCAGGGCAATCTCTTTGCCTCAGGGGAGGACCAGAAACGGAAAAAGCTTCAGCGGCTGGAGCAGACCGTAGATCAGATCCGAAACCGCTACGGAAAAAGCGCCATCCAACTGGCGGCGCTGACAGAGGACCGCTCTGCCGGGACAGAGATCCCGGATCACATCTCATTTAAGGACCACTGATATGAAACGATTGATACCATTGCTTACAGCTGCTTTTCTGCTCTTGCTCGCAGGATGCAAAGGGGCTCCGGAAACGGAGCCCGGCTTTTCCATCGCCTGCACCACCTACCCCGTCTATCTGCTTGCAAACTCCATCGCAGGCGATACGGACGGGGTAGAGGTGACCTTGGTCATCAATCAGCAGGTCTCCTGTCTGCACGACTATTCCCTTACCGTCTCCGACATGAAAGTGTTAGAGGGGGCGGACGTGGTGGTCATTAACGGCGCGGGGCTTGAGGACTTTCTGTCCGATGCGCTGGACGGGCGCAGTGTCATTGACTGCGGCAAAGATATTGCCCTGCTGAGCGAAGATGAGGACGACCATGACCGCGAGACAGAGCATCATCACCATCACGAGGAAGGAGACCCTCACATCTGGATGGACCCCGCTCGTTATGCCCAGATGGCCCGCAATCTGGCCGACGGGCTGAGTGAAGCAGACCCGGAGCACGGTGCGCTCTACCTCACCAGGGGAGAGGCCTGCGCCCGGGAATTGGAATCGTTCTATACGGAAATGAGTGAGTACGCTGCCCCGTTGCAGGGAGCGGAACTCATTACCTTCCACGACGGCTTCGGCTACTTTTCGGAGGCCTTCGGTATGGAGATCGCCGCTGCCATTGAGGAAGAGGAGGGAGCGGAAGTGTCGGCAAAGGCACTGAAAGAGACCATCTCCATCGTGCAAGAGCATCAGCTTCCCGCGGTCTTTACCGAGGTGAACGGATCCACCAATGCGGCCCGGACCATTCAACAGGAGTGCAGTGTGGAGGTATATACGCTCTCCATGATTATGAGCGGCCACACAGGAGACACGATCTCCGCTTACAAGGCCGCAATTCGGCAGAATTTGGAGACGATTACGGAGGCATATCAATGAGTGTCATCAAGCATCAGAACTGCCATGGCGGCTGCCATGGCAAATGCTGTCTGAAAGTAGAGCATCTGACCGTCCGATTAGAGGAGGACCTGATTCTGGACGATGTGGGGTTTCATCTCCACTGCGGTGAGCTTATCGCTCTGATCGGCCCCAACGGTGCCGGTAAAAGCTCCCTGTTTAAATCCATTCTTGGCATCATGCCATATCAGGGCAGTATCAGCTTTGAGTCCGCCGAACTGGGCAAGCAGAAGCCCCGAATCGGCTATGTGCCCCAAAATCCGGGCTTTGACCCGGGAGACCCAGTCAGCGTGCTGGATCTTTTTGTGGCTTCCACAACCAAGTATCCCGCTTTTCTGCCCATTCCAGCCGTGATCCGCAGCAAGGTGTATGACTCCCTGAAGCGGGTCAATGGGGAAGGGCTCATTGACCGCCGTGTCGGCTCTCTCTCCGGCGGCGAAATGCAGCGGGTGCTGCTGGCCATGGCGCTGGAACCTGTCCCGAATCTGCTGATCCTGGACGAGCCTATGAGCGGGGTGGATATGGAAGGGGAGCAGCAGCTGTTGGAACTTTTGGACAGGATACGGGAGCAGTACGACCTTTCCATCCTCATCTCCACCCATGACTTCCAGACGCTGAACCGGGTGGATAAGGTTATTCTGCTGCAAAAAAAGATTCTGGCTGCCGGCAACACCAAGGACGTGCTGCAGTCGGATCCCTTCCGTCAGCTCTTTGGCGTAGATACCGAGAAGGGGGGAGGAGTAAAATGAATTTGTGGTATGTGATCGTCGATCTGCTGCCCTTTGAGTGGGCAGAGCCGGGCAAAATGCTCTTTATGAAAAACGCACTGCTGGCGATCCTGGTCATCTCGCCTCTCTTCGGTCTCCTCTCTACCATGGTGGTGGAAAAGAAGATGTCTTTTTTCTCCGATGCTCTGGGCCATTCTGCTTTTACCGGCATTGCCGCCGGCACATTGGCCGGTTTTGCGGACCCCAGCTGGTGCGCTGTGGCGCTGGCCATCTGCTTCGCCTTGCTCTTTACCTGGGTGAGCGAGCGGACCAACCTGGCCAGTGATACCATTATCGGTGTTTTTTCCTCCACGGCGGTAGCACTGGGTATTTTCCTATCCACCATCGGCGGAAGGAGCTTTACCAAATTCAACACCTTTTTAGTGGGCGATATTTTGTCCGTCACACCGGGGAAGATCAGCCTTCTTGCAATCATTCTGCTGCTGATCTTTCTCTTGTGGCTGGGATCCATCAATCAGCTCACCCTCTCCGCTATCCATCCGGCCCTGGCCCGCAGCCGGGGCATCCGCATGTGGCAGCAGGAGGCACTGTTTAACTGCGCAGTTGCAGTAGTCGTCACCCTGACCATGACCTGGGTGGGGCTTTTGGTCATCAACTCCCTGCTTATCCTGCCCGGAGCCACTGCCCGGAATGTTTCCGGTAATCTGCGGCAGTATACCAGCCTGTCACTGCTTAACGCCATATTCGCCGGCCTTGCCGGGCTAATGGTGAGCTATTACGGTGGCACGTCCGCCGGTGCGTCCATCACTCTGATTTTGGCCCTTTGCTTTGCCGCAACCTTCTGCTTCCGCGGCAAAACGGCTTCGTAAAACTGTATGAAAGCATGAAAA
>OMVL01000035.1 GCA_900314485.1 uncultured Eubacteriales bacterium | reverse complement strand
TTACTGAGCGAGCTCGACAATGGAGACCTGCTTGCGGTCCTTGCCCTTGCGCTCGAACTTGACGGTGCCGTCCTTCAGGGCGAACAGGGTATCGTCCTTGCCCTTACCCACGTTGACACCGGGATGGATCTTCGTGCCGCGCTGACGCACCAGGATGTTGCCGGCCAGGACAAACTGACCGTCGGCACGCTTGACGCCCAGACGCTTGGACTCGGAGTCACGGCCGTTCTTGGTGGAGCCGCCGCCCTTCTTGTGGGCGAAGAACTGGAGAGAAATATTCAGCATCGGTGTTACACCTCCATAACTGTGATATAGTCGGGATAGGTCTGACGAAGGCCGGTCAAATAGACCATCATGCCTGTCAGCAGATTTTGGCAGGTATGCTCGTCCTCAGGGGAGAGCCCGCCGGGAAGATGGAGGACAATGCGGGGAACCTCCGGCTCCACCTTGACAGCGGCGGCCAGACCCAGCACATCGTTGATGGTACATTCCACCAGCTGTACGGCGCTGACCACGGTGTTGCAGATCAGGTCAGCCCCTTCTTCTGCCCAACCGCTGTGCCCCGATACGTCAACGCTGACGATCCGGGCGCCCTCCATATGAAACTTTACGGTAGTCATCAGCCGACGACGATCTTGCCGATGGTCACCTTGGTGTAGGGCTGACGGTGGCCCTGGGTACGCTTGTAGCCCTCCTTGGGCTTGTACTTCAAGACACGGATCTTCTTGCCCTTGCCGTTCTTCTCAACGGAAGCTTCCACCTTAGCGCCCTCCACCACGGGAGTGCCGAAGGTAGCCTTGCCGCCGTCGATGACAGCCAGCACCTGGTCAAAAGTGACGTTGTCGCCAGCCTCCACAGGCAGCTTCTCGATAAACAGGGTGTCGCCCTCTGCCACCTTATACTGCTTGCCGCCGGTCACGATAATTGCGGTCATGCGTTTGCACCTCTTTCCTTAAATACGGGCTCGCTCTCCGGGGCGCGGAACAAGTTCCGACTTAAGCCCATTTCGAAGCGGCTTTATCATTTTATCAGCCCGTAGGGGGCTTGTCAATGGCAAAAGCGGATTTTTTTCGGAGAATTTTCAATTTCTGACAGTGAAGGAAATCCTGCACCCCGCTCCAAAAGGGGAGGAGGGCAAGGTAGGAACGGCAGAAAAATTGCAACAAGCTGAATCGACAATTTTTTGCGTCTTTGTCCGCCGGATTTTGTGCAACAGGGAAATTACGCTGATTTGATGGAAAAAATCCAAAAAAATAGTGGAATTTCAAACTCTGTCTGATATATAATGTAAGCGCAAGTCTGCAAAGTACAAACGATCAAACCGATGTATGACATAACGCAGAGGAGAGAATAGAATATGATTTCACACGGCAAGGACATTAAGATTTTTTCCGGCAGTTCCAATCCGCACCTGGCCAATGCCATCTGCAACCAGCTGGGCGTGGGCCTGGGCAACGCAGAGTGCATCCAGTTCTCCGACGGAGAGAGCTTTGTCTCCTTCTATGAGACCGTCCGCGGAAGCGATGTGTTCCTGATCCAGTCCACCTGTGCCACCGGCGTCAAGGGCACGCCCGGCTATCGCAGCGTCAACGACAACCTGATGGAGCTGCTGGTCATGATCGATGCCTGCAAGCGTTCCTCCGCAGGCCGTATCACCGCTGTCATCCCCTATTACGGCTATGCCCGTCAGGACCGGCAGACCAAGCCCCGTGATCCCATCTCCGCCAAGCTGACCGCCAATATGCTGGTCCGTGCCGGCGCTGACCATGTCCTCACCATGGACATTCACTGCACCCAGATCCAGGGCTTCTTCGATGTCCCCATGGACAACATGCCCGGCTCTCCTCTCTTTGTGAAGTACTTCAAGGAGAAGTTCGCCGGTCGTGAGGACGAGACAGTGGTCGTCTCTCCCGATGTTGGCTCTGTGGCCCGGGCCCGTGCCTTTGCCCAGAAGATGAATATGCCTCTGGCCATCGTGGATAAGCGCCGCCAGAAGGCCAACCACTCCGAGGTGAAGAACATCATCGGCGACGTTCGGGGCAAGGATGTCATCCTGCTGGACGACATGGTGGATACCGCCGGTTCTCTCTGCGGTGCTGCCCGTGCTCTGGTGGAGGAGGGCGGTGCCCGTTCCGTCTCCGCCTGCGCCACCCACGGCGTCCTCTCCGGTCCCGCTCTGGAGCGGATCGAGAACTCCGTTCTGGATGAGCTGGTGTTCCTGGACACCATTCCCATGCCGGAGGCTGCCAAGGACAGCAAGAAGCTGAAGTACCTGTCTGTGGCCGGCATGTTTGCCGATGCCATCAGCCGCATCTACAACGAGATCTCTATCTCCTCCATCTACGCATAAGGGGAAGCGGCTCGAAACCAATCGAATCAAGTCCAACAGGGGGTGCTGCTGTCAGCATCCCCTATTGGTGCATATGAAGGTGAAAATATGTTTTTTCAAAGGAAACAGACCTCCGGCGTGGAGTGGATCATCTGCTGTCTGGGAAACCCGGGCAGGGAGTATGAAAACACCCGGCACAACGTGGGCTTTGTCACTGCGGATGTCCTTTCGGCTCGGACGGGCATCCCGGTCAAGCGGATCCGCTTCAAGGCCCTCACCGGCGCCGGGGAGATCGCAGGGCACAAGGTGCTCATTATGAAGCCCAACACTTATATGAATCTCTCCGGCACGGCTTTGCAGGAGGCAGCAGCCTTTTACAAGGTGCCGGCAGAGCGGTGCCTGGTGGTGTCTGACGATGTGACGCTGGACCCGGGCCGGCTTCGCCTGCGGCGAAACGGCTCTGCCGGAGGACACAACGGCCTGAAAAGCATCATCAATATGCTGGGGACTCAGGACTTTCCCCGGGTAAAGATCGGCGTGGGCAAAAAGCCCCATCCGGACTACGACCTGGCGGACTGGGTGCTGGGCAAGTTCACTCCCGACGACCAAAAGCGTATTGCCCAGGCGGCGGAGAAGGCCTGCGACGCCATTGAATGTGTGCTATCCAAAGGCATGGAACAGGCCATGAACCGATATAATGCAAAGTAATCATTTCCGCTCTTTTGAGGTATCGTTATGAAGCTGCTCAATCAAATTCTCCCCCGGCTCCCGGAGTATCAGGAGCTGGTGGCCCAGCTGGATGCCGGACGCTCCCCTGTGGAGGTGTCCGGCCTTTCCGGCGTCCACCGGGCCCATCTGGCGGCGGCCCTTCGGGAGCAGATGGACTGCCCTGTCGTCCTCATCTGCCCGGACGAAAACGAGGGCAAGCGCCTGGCTGCGGACCTCCGCTCCCTTGCCGGAGAGGAGCCGCTTTTGCTGGCCGGCCGGGAGTTCACCTTTCACGATGCCACTACCTCCCGCCAATGGGAGCACAGACGGCTCAAGGCGTTCCATGCCCTTCAGTCGGGGGAGTGCACCTTCCTCATCGCAACGGTGGAGGCGCTTTTACAGCGGACCATTCCTCCTGAGACCTTCCGCAAGGCCGCTATCCGGCTGGAGACGGGGCAGAGCTGCGATCTGCAAAAGCTTCCGGCCATGCTGACGGCGGCGGGCTATGTCCGCTGCGAGCAGGTGGAGGGCCCCGGCCAGTTCGCCCTCCGGGGCGGCATTCTGGATGTGTTCGCCCCCAACATGGACGCCCCGGTCCGGGCGGAGTTCTGGGGAGACGAGGTGGACGGCATGGGACTCTTTGACCCGTCCAACCAGCGGCGGACCCAGAACATCCGGCGGGCGGAGCTGCTCCCCGCGGCGGAGACCCTGCCCCAGCTGGCTCCCGGCGGCGTTCTGGGCCTGGTGGAGCAACTCGAGCGGGAGATCGTAAAAGGACAGAAGGACCGCTCCAAGACCAAGGGGGGACAGAACCTGGAGCAGACCCTTCGTCAGGACAGCGAAAAGCTGGCGCAGCTCCACGGCTTTCCGGCGGCGGACCGTTATCTGGACCTCATTTATCCCCAGTTTGCCTGCGCCGCCGACTATCTGCCCGACTTTGCCATGGTGCTTTGGGCGGACTGCGGCCGGTGTAAGTCGGCGGGAGAGCACTATCTCTGGCGGCTCACGGAGGATATGGAGACGCTGAGCGAGAGCGGCATTTTGCGGGGGATGGACATCAAATACGCCTGGGACTGGCCTGCCTTTGTCCGGCGGCTGACCCGGGACTATCCGGCGGCCTATCTGGACACCTTTCCGGCGGCTGACTGTCCGGCGGACCCGGTGGTCCGGCTGGACCTGCGCTGCAAGCAGCTGCCCTCCTTTGGCGCCAGCTTGGAGACGGCAGTCTCCGATCTGCAACACTACCAGCGTGACGGGACGGCCACAGTGGTGCTTTGCGCCACCCAGGGGAGGGCCAAGGCCCTCTGGACCATGTTGCAGGAGCATGAGGTCCCCGCCGCCCTCAATTTGGACTTAAACGCCCTCCCCAAACCCGGAGAGACCTTTCTGACGGTAGGGGGGCTCTCTGCCGGCATGGAATATCCCGGCTTTGCCGTCCTCACGGAGGGAGCGGCAGCGCCGGCCCGGCAGGAAAAATCTACAGGCAAGAAAAAGGCCACCAACCGCCGGAAGCTGGAGAGCTTTACCGACCTCTCGGTGGGTGATCTGGTGGTCCACGAGACCCACGGCATCGGCCGGTTTGTGGAGCTGGTCAAGATGAAAGTGGACGGGGTGGAGAAGGACTACATCAAGCTGGCCTACTCCGGCTCCGACACCCTCTATGTCCCGGCGACTCAGCTGGACATGGTGAGCAAGTACATCGGCGGCGGGGAAGAGTCCAACGAGCGGACAAGGCTCTCCAAGCTGGGGGGCACGGAGTGGGCCAAGGCCAAGAGCCGGGCGAAAAAGGCCACGAAAGAGCTGGCCAAGGGGCTCATTCAGCTCTATGCTCAGCGCCAGCGCCAGCCGGGCTATGCCTTCCACCCGGACGATCCGTGGCAGAAGGAATTTGAGGATAAATTTGAGTATCAGGAGACGGAGGACCAGCTGCGCTGCGTACAGGAGATCAAGGGGGACATGGAGCGCAACATCCCCATGGACAGGCTTCTCTGCGGCGATGTGGGCTACGGCAAGACGGAGGTGGCGCTTCGGGCAGTGATGAAGTGCGTGCTGGAGGGCAAGCAGGCCGCCATTCTGGCTCCTACGACCGTGCTGGCCAATCAGCATTACCAGACTGCCGTCCAGCGTTTTCAGGGTTTCCCGGTGAAGATCGCCGTGGTCAGCCGCTTCCAGACGCCCGTCCAGATGAAGCGCATCCTGGGTGACCTGGAAAAGGGGCTGGTGGATGTGCTCATCGGTACGCACCGGCTGTTTTCCAAGGACATTCAGTTCAAAGATCTGGGCCTTTTGGTGGTGGACGAGGAGCAGCGTTTCGGCGTCAGCCAGAAGGAGAAGCTGAAGGAGCTGTTCAAGCAGGTGGATGTGCTCACTCTGTCGGCCACCCCAATCCCCCGGACCATGAATATGGCGCTCTCCGGCATCCGGGACATGTCCACGCTGGAGGAGCCGCCCCTGGACCGCCAGCCGGTGCAGACCTATGTGCTGGAGCACAACTGGTCCATGCTGGCTGACGCCATGGCCAGGGAGATCGGCCGGGGCGGACAGGTCTATTACCTGCACAACCGGGTAGAGAGCATCGCCGCCACCGCCCTTCGCATTCAGGAGATGCTGGGAGAGGACGTGAAGGTGGCCTACGCCCACGGCAAGATGACGGAGGAGCAGCTCAATGCCGTTATGGCCAAGGTGATAGACGGAGAGATACAGGTGCTGGTCTGCACTACGATTATCGAGACCGGCATCGACATCCCCAACGTCAACACCCTCATCATTGAGGACGCCGATAAAATGGGCCTTGCCCAGCTCCACCAGATCCGGGGGCGGGTGGGCCGCTCCTCCCGCCGGGCCTTTGCCTATCTCACCTATCGCCGGGGCAAGGAGCTGAGCGAGGTGGCGGCCAAGCGGCTCTCCGCCGTTCGGGAGTTTGCGGAGTTTGGCGCCGGCTTTAAGATCGCCATGCGGGACTTGGAAATTCGGGGGGCCGGAAACCTGCTGGGGGCGGAGCAGTCCGGCTTTATGATGACGGTGGGCTATGATATGTACCTCAAGCTGCTGGAAGAGGCGGTTTTGGAGGAAAAGGGAGAGACCGCCATCCGCACCGAGGAGGTGACGGCGGATCTGACCATCTCCGCCAATATCCCGGAGTACTATATCTCCTCCGCCGAGCAGCGGATGGACCTCTACCGCCGCATTGCCCGCATCCGCACCGACGAGGACGCCGACGATATGGTAGACGAGCTCATCGACCGCTACGGAGAACCGCCCAAGGCGGTGAACAACCTGATCTCCATCGCCCTGCTGCGCTCGGCGGCCTCTGATGTGGGTTTTACCGAAGTGAATCAGAAGGGAAACGTGGTCAACTTCATCTTTCGGGAGGCGGATCTTCCCGGCGTCGCCCGGCTCTGCGGTGAGCCCATCTTCAAGGGAAGGCTCCTCTTCTCTCCGGGAGAGAAGATCACCCTCAGTCTCCGCCTGCGGCCGGGTGAGAACGTGCTGGCCTGGTCGGAGCGGCTGGTGAAAGAATATGCCAAGATTCGACAAAAAACAAAAGAAACGGAAGAGGGCGGAACAGGATTGTAATTTTCGCCGCTGTCTGCTACAATGAATCTTACCCTGTCAAACGAAACACCCCGGGAGCGGGACTCCCGGTGACAACGGGAAAGGAAGGCATTACCAATGAAGAAAAAATGGATTGCGCTGCTGCTTGCTGTGGCTATGCTGCTCGGCGCACTGACTGCCTGCGGAAGCGCTCCCGCCGCAGAGAACAATACGGAAGATACCCCCGCCCCTCAGGAGGAGACGGAGCAGCCCCAGACCGGAGACGAGACAGAACCGTCGGACGCTCCTGCCGAGATTCCTGCCGAGGCGCTGGAGGACCCCATCGCCTATGTGACGGACGGGGCCGTCAAGGCCGGCGACGTGGTCATGACGGTGGACGGTGTGGACATCCCGGCCGGGGTCTATACCTATTGGCTGGCCGATCAGTACAGCTCTATGGCCTACACCTATATGACCTACGGGATGGAGCTGGACGTGGCCGAGGCCATGGACGAGAGCGGCGCGACCATGGCGGACTATTTCGCCCAGCAGGCGGAGACTGTCTGCCAGATGCATGCGGTGCTTAAGAATAAGGCGCTGGAGGCCGGCCTGGAGTTGACCGAGGAACAGCAGGAGGACATGGCCCAGCTGGCGGACAGCTACGACGAGAACATGCTGACCTACTACGCCACTGACATGACGGGCCTTGCCGCCGCCTATGAGGCATCCTGCCTTGCCACGAACCTTCAGGACTATCTCTACGCCGAGGACGGCCCTGAGGCACCCACGGAGGAGACGCTGACCGATTACGCCCAGGAGACCGGTACCTACACCTGCCGCTATATCCTGTTCTATACCGCCGATCTGGATGAAGACGACGCCGACGGCCGTGCCGCTCAGCTGGCCGCAGCTCAGGAGATCTACGATCAGCTGGCCGCCTGCGCCCCGGAGGAGCTGGAGGAGACCTTTGCCCAGCTCCAGGCGGAGCACAACTATGACGGCAATACCGAACCCTTTACCTTCAACGACGATTCCTCTCTGGCAGACGGCTTCCGGGAGACGGTGGCCGCTGTGAGCGAGGGCGAGCTGGCGCTCAGCGATGAGACCATGTACGGCTATTTCGTCATTCTGCGTCTGCCAAACGACTTGGACACGCTGAAGGAGGAGTATGTGGATACCGCCTTCGAGGCAAAGATCGCCCAGTGGGTGGAGGAGTCTGAGATCGTGACCGCTGACGCCTATGCCGGACTGGACCATGTGGCCACCCTGCAGCGGCTCCAAAGCCTGCAGGATGCGGTCATTGCAGCCATGTCCGCCCAGTACGCAGAGCCGGAGACGGCAGAATAAGCAAATGAACGGCAGCGGCGTCTCATGGGAGACGCCGCTGTTTCATAAAAAATAAGCAATTCTTACGGCAATTTCCAATGACAAGCGCTCACGTCTGTGATAAGATACGGCCATAAGCATGAGCTGTATTTGAACCCACAGACGGAGGTGGCGGCCATGAAACTGCAAGAACTGTTTAACCCGGCGAATCAGCGCCGCTTTGCGGAGCTGATCCGCCCCTATTGCGGCACCGAGCCGGTGCGGCGGCTGCGGCAGTTTGCCCATCATAAAAAAATCAATCGCTATGACCACGTTCTGCTGGTCTCGTACATCTCCTTCGCCCTGGCCCGCCGCTGGCGCTGGGACGAGCGGGCGGCGGCCAGAGCGGGACTGCTTCACGACCTGTTTTTTACCGACTGCGACAACAGTTGGCATCTCTGCATGACCCACCCAGAGACGGCGGCCAAAAATGCCGAAGCCCTCACCGGGGACCTGACGGACAAGGAGCGGAATATCATCCTCTCCCACATGTGGCCCGCCGGGCGGCATCTCCCCAGAAGCCGGGAAGCCTGGCTGGTGGATATGGTGGATAACTACGTTACCCTGCTGGACATGACCGACCGCAGCCCCAAGTGGAGCCGAAAGCTGGACGCCGTGCTGGCAGTATAGTATGACAAACAGCCCGCAGGGAGCACCTGCGGGCTGTTGACATCATGTTTGAATCAATAGATGACCCAATATCCGATCACACCGGACAGAACGCCCATAGCCGCCCCGGCCAGCACATCTCTGGGGAAGTGGACGCCGCCGATGACACGGCAAACGGCCAGTGCAGCACCGAACATCAGAAAGACGATCCCCAACCCCGGACACAGCCAGAGGTAGGTCATGGCGATGACAAAGGCGGAGAAAACATGGCGGCTGGGGAAGCTTTTTCCTGCCGTCTCCTTGTAAATGACAGGCTCGATGTCCAGCAGCTCATAAGGCCGGGGCGCATGATAGAAGCGCCGAAAGAGGGAGATCACGACAAAGCTGACTCCCGGCACCGCAATGGCGGCCCTCAGCCGTGCGTCCTGCCCCAGGGCCAACAGGAGCAGACAGACGGGATAGGTGACATAACACAGAGCTGACAGAACCCGGTCTACCAGCCGCAGCGCTCTTGCCCGCCGTTTTCCCCGAAAGGGGGCGGAGATGCGGCGGTATTGTTCTGCCGTCATGGTTTACTCCACGGGCAGGCCGGTGAGCAGCCGGCGGACCAGATCGAAGGCGGTGAGGACGGCGCTGTTGCGGATGCGGTCCCGGGCCTGGCCCAGCCGTGTCTCCTTGACCCAGACCTGATCGCCCCGGGCGATGCCGCAGTAGACCAGACCCACAGGCTTGCCCTCGTCGGGGTCGGGGCCGGCCACGCCGGTCATAGAGATGCCCACGTCGCTGCCCAGCACCCGGCAGGCCCCACGGGCCAGCTCTGCGGCCGTCTCACGGGACACAGCGCCGTATTGGTCCAGCGTCTCCTGCCTGACGCCCAGCACGCTGTGCTTGACCTCGTTGGTGTAGCAGACCACCCCGCCCTTGAACACCTGAGAAGCCCCGGGGAGGTCGGTCATCCGTTTGGCGGCCAGGCCGCCGGTGCAGCTCTCCGCCGTGCCCAGCGTCAGCCCCTGCTCCCGGAGGAGCTGGGAGACGCAGGTCTCCAAATTGGGAATGTCCACGCCGTAGATGAGGTCGCCGAACTGCTGGCGCAGCTGCTGCTCTACCGGGTCCAGCATGGACTGGGCCTCTTCCTCGGTGGAGGCTTTCGCTGTGATGCGCAGCTCGCACTCTCCCTCCTTGGCGTAGGGAGCCAGAGTGGGATTTTGCATGGCCAGCATCTGCTCGTGGAGCTGAGACTCCATATTGGACTCTCCGATGCCGAACAGCTTCAGTGTCCGGGAGCAGATGACCCCGTCAGACAGACTTTTCAGCAGGGGAATGACCCGGTGCTCCACCATGGCCCGGCACTCTCTGGGGGGACCGGGGAGCATGATCACCCGGACACCGTCGGACACAAAGGTACAGCCGGGGGCGGTGCCCCAGTCGTTATCCAGCACGGTGCAGCCCTCGGGCAGCATGGCCTGCTGAAGGTTGTTCTCCGTCATGGTGCGGTGGGGGAGATAGGTCTCAAAATAGCTGCGGATGCGTTGAGCGCTCTCCTCGTGGAAGACCAGCTGTTTGCCAAAGGATTCCGCCAGCACCTGCTTGGTCAGATCGTCGCAGGTGGGGCCTAAACCGCCGGTGGTGATAATGATGTCCGCCCGCTTTTTGGCAATCTCCACGGCGGCTTTTGCCCGCTCGGGGTTGTCGCCCACCACGGTATGGTAAAAGACGTTGATGCCCAGTTGGGACAGAGCTTGTGAAATCATCTGGGCATCGGTGTTGCAGATGTTGCCCAGCAGCAGCTCGGTGCCGACGGCAATCAGTTCTGCGGTATGAGACATGGACAGTCATCCTCCTTACGGCTTAATTTTAACCACTTCAATGCCCTCCACAGCCTCCCGGCAGAGGGCCTCGTAATCATAGTTTTCCTCGATCTCCACCAGTTCATCCACCGTGGGACGGGTTTTGGGGTGACGGGGGGTAAAGACAGTGCAGCAGTCCTCATAGGGGAGGATGGAGGTCTCAAAGGTGCCGATCTTCCGGGCGATGCGGACGATCTCCTCCTTATCCATGCCGATGACGGGACGGAAAACAGGCATGGTGCAGACGTTTTCCGTGACTGCCATGGCGTCCATGGTCTGGCTGGCCACCTGTCCCAGACTTTCGCCGGTGACGAGAGCGTGGGCGTCAATGTCCCGGGCCACCATCTGGGCAATGCGCATCATGTACCGGCGCATGGCGATGGTAAAGTAAGGCTCCGGGCAGTTGCGCCGCAGGTCCTCCTGAATTTTGGTGAAGGGGACGACATGGACGTTCATCCGGCCGCAGTATGGGGCGATGATCTTGGCCAGATCCAGCACCTTCTGTTTGGCTTCCTCCGAGGTGTAGGGGTAGGAGAAGAAGTGGATCATGTCCAGACTCAGGCCCCGCTTAGCCATCATATAGCAGGCAACAGGGGAGTCCAGTCCGCCGGAGAGCAGGGCTACCGCCTTGCCGCCGGAGCCGACTGGCAGACCGCCGGCGCCCGGCTCGGGATTTGCGTGGACGTAGCCGGCAAAGTCCCGGACCTCTAAGTAAACCGTAAGCTCCGGGTTGTGGACGTCTACCTTGATGTGGGGGAAGGCCTCGGCCAACAGCCCGCCCACGTACTGGCTCAGCTGGATGGAGGTCATAGGGAAGGACTTGTCAGACCGCTTGGACTCCACCTTGAAACTTTTGGCGGCCAGCAGTTTGTCGCCCAGATAGCTCTTGGCGGCCTCCACAAAGGCGTCCTTGTCCTTGGGGCAGGACCGTGCCCGGGACAGGCCGGAGATGCCGAAAACCTGCTTCAAGCCCTCCCAGGCTCCGTCCAGATCGCACTCGTCATTGATGGGTTCCACATAGATGGTGGACTGGCGGCAGTAGGCTCTGAACTTGCCGAAGGGGTGGAGCCGGCGCTGAAGATTGCCCATGAGCCGCTGCTCAAAGCTCTTGCGGTTCAGGCCCTTGAGGACGATCTCGCCCATCTTGAGGAGGAACATCTCCCGGGCGGGCAGGGGCGTTTTCTGTGTGGTCTGATTCATATTATGCTGTGCTCCTTGTCAATTAAAGTAGTGATTTGCGGCCCCGGGCGTCGTTTCGGGCCTTTTGCCGGCTGCCGAGACGGTCCAGCAGATCCCGGGGGAAGGGAGGAACGGTGCTGCTGCCGATCTCCCGCTGATAGCGGGCAAAGAGGTACTCTGCAAAGTCCTCCCGCCGGCGGCTTTCCTCCCGGCGGAGGTAGCTGACGTCCAGATCCCAGATCCGCACCCGGTCCAGGCCGTCTGCGTCCTTGAGCAGCTGAGCCAGCCGGAAGCAGCGGCCCCAGTCCGCCGGGTGATAGGATTTGAGGGTGGACTCCAGCGCCTTTTCCGGTCTTGCGTGGGCGTCAACGGCGGCCATCATCATGGTGAGCTCCTCACCGCTGCGGCCGGTGAGTGCTGCCAAACGGGCGGCAGACCGGTGCCCGTGCTCGTAGTCCAGCGTGTCGTCCATGCGGCCCACGTCGTGGTAGGCGCAGCACTCCAGCAGCAGGGCGGTGTCCGTCAGATCCAGGGGCTCTGTCATGGCGCAGAAGGCTCCGTGGAGCATGGTGCGCTCAATGTGACCCAGGCCGTGGACATCACTTTGGTAGAGGGCATCCCGGCGCAGGCTTTTCAGCTTTTCCAGAAAGAGGGGCCAGCCTTCCCAGCGGGCCAGGTCGTCCATCATGGGCTGAAATCCGTCCCACTCATTTTGCTCGATCAGCGTCAGCAGGGGAGAGGTCATTGCCGTTCCCTCCTTTCGGGGATTCATTCAAACATATAGTATAACACAGGTGGGGCGGAGAAAAAAGAGCGGAAATGAATTATAGGGGACCAAACCGGGCGGCCTTTCTTGACTTCTGGACAGACTTCACATAGAATAAAGGTACATATTGAAAGAAACGGGTGAACACCGATGAAATGGAGAAAATGGACGGCGCTGCTGCTGGCGGCGGTCATGCTGCTGGGTCTGGCCGCTTGCGGGGAGGCTCAGAACTTTACCGCAGAGAAGCTGAGCGTATGGATCTGGGACAAGGAGCAGTTGGAGGTATTGCAGAGCGCAGCCGACAGCTGGACGGAAAAGACCCATATCCCTGTGGAATTTACCGTCAAGGACAGGGAGAGCTACTGGGTTGACGTGGACAAGGGGGTCCTGCCCGACATTCTCTGGGTGGACAGCGCCCATGCCCCTGCGTATGCGGAAAACGGGACGCTGCTCCAGCTTGACAGCCTGCTGGAGGGCGGGCGCACCATCCGGCTGAAGGACTATAACGCCCAGACGGCGCATCTGTTTCAACTGGAAGGGCATACCTACGCCATCCCCAAGGACAGCCTGCTCACCGCACTGTGGTACAACAAGGCTCTCTTTGACAGTCTCTCCCTCTCCTATCCCGACGAGACCTGGACCTGGGAGACCCTTTACGAGACGGCCAAAAAGCTGACCAACCGGCACAACGGCTATTACGGCATTGCCATTGCCCCTGACGATCTGGGAGACGGATGGTACAATCTGGTCTACTCCTACGGGGGGAGCATTCTCACCACGGATGAAAACGGGAACGAGATCAGCGGCTGGGCATCGGAGGAGACGCTGGCCGGTATGGAGCTGATGGGCCGTATCATTGCCGACTGTATGCCCAGCCAGCCCACGCTGGCCGAGCTGGACGCCACCCAGCTCTTTGCCAGCGGCCGGGTGGCCATGGTGCTGCAAAACAGCGAGCAGCGCACGGAGCTCCTGGGGCTGACCGGAGCTGTCAACTGGTCCTGCGCGCTGCTTCCCTACTGCGACCGGGACGGCAGCGGCGACTGCGGCACCGGCGAGCGGGTGTCTGTGGTAGAGGGCAACGGCTGGGCCATCTCTGCCAGATGTGCTGACAGCGCCGCCGCCTTCTCCTTGCTGGAGACGCTCTGCGGCAAGGATACCCAGACGGCTCTGGCTGCCCTGGGCGGCGCGCAGAGCGCCTATACCGGGGCGCAGGAGGCCTGGGGCAGCCCGGACAGCCCGGATTTTGCCGTCTACGATACCTATCGCACCACCCTCAGTGATTCCACTCTCATCCCCGTGCCCCAGCAGTTGCCGGGAGAGACCTGGCTGGATCACGCACTGGATACCACCCTCTACACCCTCTGGAACGATCCCGGCCGGATGGAGACCCTCCTCCGGCAGCAGCAGAGCTATACCGA
The DNA here is from genome assembly GCA_900314485.1 of uncultured Eubacteriales bacterium. Lineage (GTDB taxonomy): Bacteria > Bacillota > Clostridia > Oscillospirales > Oscillospiraceae > Onthomonas. The sequence continues at coordinate 2,226 of OMVL01000035.1, read as the reverse complement.
CGCAGAGCTGCTGGGCAGACAGCAGACGGAAGAAGAGCCGGCTGCGGAAGGATAAAAGCACGATACCCTCTGACGCATACTCGTCAGAGGGTATTTTGCGCTTTATGTAGGGGCGCACAGTGTGCGCCCGTTTTGCATTAGTGCGCTGCCTCGACCTGTCTGTGATCCTCGGTGTCCCGGAACAGCAGAGAGATGCACCACAGTGCACTCAGGCCCACCAGGCCATAGACGATCCGGCTGAGCAGACTGTCAGAGCCGCCCAGCAGGAAGGCCACCAGGTCAAACTGGAACAGGCCGATAAGCCCCCAGTTCAGACCGCCGATAATAGACAGGATCAGCGCGATCTTATCCATCATATTTTCTCCCTCCTCTCAATGTGTGGAGAAATCCACAGTGCTACTATGCGCAGAGAAAAAGGAGATTATGCCGACCGAGAGGGCCAGATGTTTCCCTGTCAACCAAATTATTCCAGAGAAAAATCTTCGTCGCTGAGCTTGGAAAAATCCGGCTCTGCCTGTTGGGGCGGAACACGCTTAAAAGGATCGTACCGGAAGCTGCCGCAGTGGCTGCCGGAGTCCATGACGCCCTTTTTCAGGCAGGCTACGGACTCCTCTCCGATGTCCGTCCCGTGCTGGCAGTAGGCGCAGCGGGGCTCGATTTCCTTGCGAAACAGCATGTGCAATCCCTCCAAAGGTCGATGGTATGTATCTCTTATTATACCGGTTTTTCGCCTGCATTTCCACCCCTTTTTATGAGGAAGAGGGCGGCCAGCGTCCAAATCACCCATCCCAGGGGGATGGAAACGGGGAACAGGGCGGTGAGAGCGGTCTGCCCGCCCGGCGTTCCGGCAGCGAGAAGGGAGGGAAAGCAGAGGGTACTGCCCAGCGTCAGCCCGGCGGAGAGCAGTCCGTGGAGCAGCTTTGCCCCCAGGTATGGCCCCATGCGCAGACCGGAGCCCTCCAGCAGTGCGGCGGTCTGGCAGTGGACGGAAAAGCCGCCCCAGCCCAGCAAAAAGGCGCAGAGGGCCAGAGAGAGGGGCGTGGCGCTGCCGGTGAGGGCGCAGACTCCGGTGGAAACCTCTATCAGGCCGGCCAGCAGTGCGGCGGCCGGGGCGGGGAGCGTGTCAATAACAGGAAAAGCCGCCCGGAGCAGGCCGATCAAAACGGTAAAGAGCACCACATAGGCGGAGACCTGGAGCGAGGCGGTGAGCGCCTTTTGAACCGAGGCGGTCAAAAGACTGCCGGGAGGCAGCGGAGTCTTGCCGCCGGGAGCGGCCTTTAAATGGGCAGGCTGTGAGGGCCGCCGGAGGAGCAGACCTGTCCCCAACGCCCCCAGCGTATGGGCGGCAAAGAGGAGCAGACCCAGGTCCATTCGCCCAAAGACGGCGGAGCCTGCCACGGCGAGGATAAAGGCGGGACCGGAGTTGTTGCAAAAGTGGAGGAGAGACTGGGCCTCTTCCAAGGTGCAGGCGCACTGCTCCAGCAGAGAACGCACGGTGGCGGCGCCGGTGGGGTAGCCCCCTGCCAGCCCCAGGGCCAGGGCAGCTCCGCCGCTGCCGCCCACGTGGAAGAGGGGGGACATGATGGGCTGCAAGACCCGGCTCAGCCGGGCTCCCAGTCCTCCGTAGATCAGTAGATTGCTCATGACGAAATAGGGGAACAGGGCAGGGAGAATGGTCTCCCCACACAGGAGCAGGCCGCTGCGGGCGGCCTCGGCTCCGGCCTGGGGAAAGAAGAGCAGAGCCAGGGCAAAGAGCAGGGCGGCAAGTGCGGTAAAAAAGCGTGACATGACGATCATTCCCCCTTGTCCCAATTCTATGCGGCGGAGCGGGGAGGATAGACCGGCGTTCAAAATCGTGCTATACTGAAAACAGCAAATACAAGGGGGAACGGATGTGAAGGAGCGCTATTCGCTTATTGACGCCATTCGGGGACTTGCGGTGGTCAACATGGTTTTGTACCACTTCCTGTTTGACGTCTACATTTTGCAGGGCTTCAACGTGGGCTGGCGGAGCATTCCCGGCGTCCACATCTGGCAGCAGTGCATCTGCTGGACGTTTATCCTCGTCTCCGGACTCTCGTGGCACCTGGGAAGTCACAGGCTGCGAAACGGCCTTATCATCAACGGCTGCGGATTGCTGGTGACGGTGGTGACGCTGATTGCCGAGCCAGACGAGGCCATCTGGTGCGGCGTGCTGACCCTTCTGGGCTGCAGTCTGCTGCTGGC
>OMVL01000041.1 GCA_900314485.1 uncultured Eubacteriales bacterium | reverse complement strand
CAGCTCTTCCATCTCATACATCCTCGTCTTGGCCAGAGAGATCACCTTGACTCCCTCCGACAGATTCATCACCCGCACGCCCTGGGTGACACGGGAATAGACGCTGATGTCTCCGGCGCTGGTGCGGATCATGGTGCCGTCGTCGGAGATGATGAGCACGTCGTCTCTCGGCTTGACAATGGCAGTGGCCACCACGCTGCCGGTCTTGGCGGTGATATTATAGTTCTTATTGCCGTAGCCGCCTCTGGACTGGATGGAGTATTCCTCCGCCAGCGTCCGCTTGCCGTAGCCCTTTTCCGTGATGGTGAGCAGCGCCTCGCCGTGGCCCACCACCTCTGCGCCGACGACGTAGTCGCCCTCACGCAGCTTGATGCCGCGCACGCCCACGGCGTCACGGCCCATGCAGCGCACATCCTCAATAGCAAAGCGAATCGCCATGCCGTCGTGGGTGGCAAGCAGCATCTCGTCCCCGTCCATGGTGAAGCGGACGGCGATCAGGCTGTCTCCCTCGTCCAGCGTGAGGGCACGAATACCTGCCTTCCGGGCGGTGTTAATACCCGCCAAATTGATGCGCTTGACGGTTCCGTTCCGGGTGGCCAGCATGAGATAGGCGTCTTCCCTAAACTCCCGGCAGTGGATCATGGCGGTGACCTTCTCCCCCGGCTCCAGGGGCAGGACGTTCACCAGATTGGTGCCTCTTGCCACTCTGCCGGCCTCTGGGATCTGATAGCCCTTCTTCCGGTGGACCTTGCCGATGTTGGTAAAAAAGAGGATAAAGTCGTGGGTCGAGCAGGTGAACAGCGTCTCCACATAGTCCTCCTCCCGGAGGTTCTGAGCGTTCACGCCCTTGCCGCCCCGCTTCTGGGTCCGGTAGGCAGAGACGGGCGTACGCTTGATATAGCCTGCGTGGGACAGGGAGAAGACGCACTCCTCCTCCTCGATCAGGTCCTCAATGTCGATCTCGTCCTCCACGTCCTGGATCTCCGTGACACGGTCGTCCCCGAATTTGTCCCGAATGACGGTCAACTCGTCCTTTAAGACCTGGCGGAGCAGCGCCTCGTCCTCCAGCAGGCGGCGGAAGTAGGCGATCCGCTCCTGCAGCTCGTTATACTCGTTTTGCAGCTTCTCCCGGTCCAGACCCTGCAAGGCTTTCAGCCGCATGTCCAGAATCGCCTGGGCCTGCACGTCGTCCAGTCCGAACCGGGCCATCAGGTTCTGTTTGGCGTCGTCGTAGGACTCCCGGATGATCTTGATGACCTCGTCAATGTTGTCCTGGGCGATCAGCAGTCCCTCCAGCAGATGGGCCCGTTCCAGCGCCTTGTTCAGATCATAACGGGTCCGGCGGAGGATGACCTCCTCCTGGAAGGCGATGTACTCGTCCAGAATGTGGCGCAGGGAGAGAATCTTCGGCTGAGACTGGTTGTTCACCAGCGCCAGCATATTGATGGCAAAGGAGGTCTGGAGCTGGGTCTGGGCAAACAGACGGTTCAAGACCACCTGAGGGTTTGCGTCCTTCTTCAGCTCGATGACGATGCGCATGCCGTTCCGGTCGGACTCGTCCCGCAGGTCGCTGATGCCCTCCAGACGCTTGTCCTCCACCTGCTCGGCCATATTTTTGATGAGCATCCGCTTGTTCACCTGATAGGGCAGCTCAGTGATGATAATGCGGGTTCTGTCCTTGCCGAACTCCTCGAATTCATACCTTGCCCGGACGATGATCTTGCCCCGGCCGGTGGCGTAGGCCGCCCGGATGCCTGCACGGCCCATAATAATGCCCCTTGTGGGGAAGTCCGGGCCCTTCACATGCTCCATCAGGTCAGAGAGCGTTGCCTCCGGGTCGTCCAGCACGCAGATGGCGGCGTTGATGACCTCCCGCAGGTTGTGGGGCGGGATATTCGTGGCCATGCCCACGGCGATGCCGGAGGAGCCGTTGACCAGCAGGTTGGGGAACCGGCTGGGGAGCACTCTCGGCTCCTTCCGGCTCTCGTCGAAGTTGGGGTCCCAGTCCACCGTGTCCTTCTCAATATCTCTCAGCATCTCGTCGGAAATGCGGGAGAGCCGGGCCTCGGTGTAACGGTAGGCGGCGGGAGGGTCTCCGTCCACGGAGCCGAAGTTGCCGTGTCCGTCCACCAGACAGTACCGCATGGAGAAGTCCTGAGCCAGACGCACCATGGCATCGTAGACAGAGGCGTCTCCGTGGGGGTGGTACCGGCCCAGCACGTCGCCCACGCAGGTGGCGGACTTCTTAAAGGGGCGGTCATGGGTCAAATTGTCCTCATACATGGCGTAGAGGATGCGGCGGTGGACAGGCTTCAGGCCGTCCCGCACGTCGGGGAGCGCACGGCCCACAATGACGCTCATGGCGTACTCAATGTAGGATTTCTCCATCTCCGGCACAAGGGGAGAGGTGACGATATGCTGTTCCGGATAGCGGATCTCTTCCGGATCGTAACTGGGTTTTTTAGCCATAATGTTCTCCGTTCTGTGTAAATCGTAAACGCCTGCCTACGGACTTGTTCGTAAGGCGCTCCCTCAGTCAGCTTCGCTGACAGCTCCCTCTTTGAGGGAGGTGGCACGGCGCAAGCCGTGGCGGAGGGAGTTCCGCCCGCTCAAAACTCAATAATCCAAATTCACCGCATACTTAGCGTTGCGCTCGATAAACTCTTTTCTCGGCTCCACCTTTTCGCCCATGAGGACGGTGAAGGTGGCGTCAGCGGCAACCGCATCATCCAGCTCGATGCGGCGGAGGGTCCGCTTTTCCGGATCCATGGTGGTCTCCCACAGCTCGTGGGGGTCCATCTCGCCCAGACCCTTGAACCGGCTGATGTCGATCTTTGCGTTGGGATTGTCCCCCCGCATCTCAGCGGAGACCTGATCCCGCTCCTCGTCGGAGAAGGCCACTCTCGTGGTCTTGCCGCGGGTCAGCTTATAAAGCGGCGGCACGGCGGAATAGACATAGCCCTGCTCAATGAGGGGCCGCATGAACCGGAAGAAGAAGGTCAGAAGCAATGTGCGGATATGGGCGCCGTCCACATCGGCATCGGCCATGATGATGACCTTGTGATACCGAAGCTTTGCCGGGTCAAACTCATCTCCGATGCCGGCGCCCAGGGCGGTGATGACGGGCTGGAGCTTGTCGTTGCCGTAGACCTTGTCCGCTCTCGCCTTCTCCACGTTGAGCATCTTGCCCCACAGGGGTAAGATCGCCTGGAACCGGGAGTCCCGCCCCTGGGTGGCGGAGCCGCCTGCGGAGTCGCCCTCGACGATGTAAATTTCGGTGAGTTCGGGGTTATTCTCGTTGCAGTCTCTCAATTTATCCGGCATAGCCGCTCCGCCCAGAGCGGTCTTGCGCCGGATGGACTCTCTGGCCTTCCGGGCGGCCTCACGGGCACGGGCGGCGGTCATGGCCTTGTCCAGAATCGCCTTGCCCACGCCGGGATTCTCCTCCAGGAAGATCTCCAGCTTTTCCGAGACGATATTATTCACCAGCGTCCGAATTTCGCTGTTGCCCAGCTTGGCCTTGGTCTGGCCCTCGAACTGGGCCTCGGTCAGCTTGACGGAGATGACGCAGGTCAGGCCCTCCCGGCAGTCGTCGCCGGAGACCTTCTCATCGTCCTTCAAAAGCTTCTTCTGCTTTCCGTAGGCGTTCAAAACGGAGGTCAGCGCCGCCTTAAAGCCGGTCTCGTGCATACCGCCTTCCGGTGTGTGGATGTTATTTGCAAAGGAGACAATGATCTCGTTATAGCTGTCGGTGTACTGCAAGGCCACCTCTGCCATGGCGTCGTCCTGCTCCCCGGCCATGTAGATGACGCTGTTGTGGACAGGCGTCTTGTTCTCGTTAATGAACTCGACAAAGGAGCGGATGCCGCCTTCATAGCACATCTCCTCACTCTGCTCCCTGCCGGGCCGCTTGTCCTCCATAACGATGGTGAGACCTGCGTTGAGAAATGCCTGCTCCTGCATCCGCTTATGAAGGATCTCGTAGTCATAGACGGTGTCCTCGAACATCTCGGGGTCAGGCTTAAAGGTGACGACGGTGCCGGTCTTGTCGGTCTCGCCCACCACGGTCATATACTGGGTGACATGGCCCCGGGCAAACTTCATCTCGTGTATTTTCCCGTTCTTGTGCACCTGGACGGTCAGCCATTCGGACAGGGCGTTTACCACGCTTGCGCCCACGCCGTGAAGGCCGCCGGAGACCTTATAGCCGCCGCCGCCGAACTTGCCGCCGGCGTGGAGGATGGTAAAGACCACCTCCAGAGCGGGCTTGCCGGTCTGGGCCTGAATGTCCACAGGGATGCCTCTGCCGTTATCGGTGACGGTGATGATGTCTCCGTCCCCGATGGTCACTTCAATCCGATCGCAGTAGCCCGCCAGAGCCTCGTCAATGGCGTTGTCCACGATCTCATACACCAGATGATGGAGACCGGAGGAGGAGGTGGAGCCGATGTACATGCCCGGACGCTTCCGGACGGCTTCCAGACCCTCCAGCACCTGTATTTCCGATGCGTTGTAGTCGTTTTCAGCGGAGACCGCTGTGCCTTTTTCCAGTAATTCTTCTGCCATAGTGTCTCTCCTATTCTGCAACAGGTTCCATGTATCAATCATCCATTCGTCCGTCGGATGGGGTGTGGCAAGCCGCACCCCTACGGACGTTGATTTCAAGCTTCTTTTTATCTCTCCAACCTCCGCACCAGCGTCCCGCTGGCGGGCTGGGCGAGATAGACCTTTTGCTCCCCCGTCCCCTTTTTCTGGCAGACGACAAAGCTCTTGGGCAAATCGTCGGTGGCGCTCTCCACCTGCCCCGCCTGCTCCGCCTTGGACAAATACTGCCGGGTGCGGTAGCTCTGACTGGTGATGTCCAGGTCAAAAATACCGATGATGTCGCGGTCACGGATGACGGTGGACTGGCCGAGATGAAGGTACATGGGGATTTCTCCTTTTTTGGGATGGATGGTCAATCATTGACGGGCCGTTCGTGAACGGCCCCTACGGACGGTTATTCGATCACCTTTCCCCCGTCTACCCTCAGCACACGCCCCGCCTTCAGGTTCCCCTGCTTCTCCTCCTCACAGCAGGTAATAAACACCTGTCCGCCGTTGATGCGGTTGAGGACGAACTCCTGCCGCCGTGCGTCCAGCTCGGAGAGGACATCGTCTAAGAGCAGTACCGGATATTCCTCCCGGTCCTCCCGGCTGATCTCCCGCTCTGCCAGCTTGAGAGAGAGGGCGGCGGTCCTGGTCTGGCCCTGACTGCCGTAGGTCCGGGCGGAGACGCCGCCTATTTCCACGTCAATATCGTCCTTATGGGGGCCGGAGAGACAGCTTCTGCTCTCCCATTCTGCCCGTTTATGGGACTGCATATGCTCCAAAAGCTGGCTGTAAATCGTCTGTACCGGGGCAAGGGGGTCGGTGACGGTTTTCACCGTCCGGTAGCACAGCCCCAGTTCCTCCCGGCCGCCGGAGAACTCCCGGTGGATGTCCGGGGCAAATGCTTTCAGCTTTTCCACATAATAGGCCCGGTAGTGGACAATATGGGCGCCCAGCTGGCACATGCGCAGACTGTAGGTGTCCAGTGTCCCGGCAACGGCGGGGTCGTCCAGAAAATCTTTTAAAATCCGGGTCTTCTGCTCCTGCAAACGGCGGTATTCGTTCACGGCCTCGGCATATCTGGGCCGAAGCTGACCGATGGCATCGTCCAGAAACCGCCGCCGCTGGGCGGCTCCCGCCTTGATGAGGGACAGGTCTTCCGGACAGAAGAGGACGGTATTTAAGATACCCGCCAGCTCTGTGGCGCTTTTCAGCCTGACCCCGTTGGACTTCAGCCCCCGGCGGACGCCCCGGCGGAGGTCCGCCTCCAGCTTAAACTGCCGGTTTCTGCTCTCCAGCAGCATCTCCATCCGGGCTTCCTCCCGGTCAAAGGAGATCAGCTCCCGGTCCGTCCGTGCCCGGTGGCTCCGGCAGTCCGAGAAGTAGCGAATGGCCTCGATGAGGTTGGTCTTGCCCTGGGCATTTTCTCCCACGATGACGTTGATGCCGGGGTCAAAGGTCACGTTCAGACCCTTATAGTTGCGAAAGCCCTCCAGCTTCAGGCTTTGGACGATCATTCGATGAGGACGGTGTTGCCGTCGAGCTCCACCCGGTCGCCGGGGCGGAGCTTCTTGCCCCGCATGGTGCAAGTCTCGCCGTTCACCTTCACCTCGCCGGACTGGATGCGGATTTTAGCGTCGCCGCCGGTCTCTACCAGACCCTCGTATTTCAAAAGGCTGTCCAGCTTGATGAATTCGGTTGTGATTTTGGAATGGTATTCCATTGTTTCTCCTTTCACAACGGATTGATCTCCGTTCAGACCCCCGCCTTCAATCTCACGGGCAGAACCATATAGGTAAAGGCGTCCGGGTCCACATTCCTGCACTCTGCTCCGGTGATGACGCAGGGGGAGACAGGAGTGTTCAAAGACAGATACACCGACGGGGTGGGGACGGATTTGAGGGCGTCCAGCAGGTACTTGTTGTTAAAGCCGATCTCCAGGCCCTGTCCGTCCCCGTCCACCGGGCACTCGTCATAGGCGTTGCCCAGAGCGGTAGAGGTCTTGACCTTCAGGACGCCGGGCTCAAAGGTGCAGCGCAGGGGGCTCTTCTGCTGCTCGCTGATGATGAGGGAGCAGCGCTCAATGCTCTCCATGAGCCGCCGGGTGTCGGCATTGACCCGGATGGCGGCGGTGGCAGGGATGGCCTTTTTATAGTCCAAAAACTCGCCCTCCAGCCGGCGGGTGACCAGTGTCACCTCTCCGGTTTTAAACATAATGTGCCGCTCACCCTGAACGACCTCCAAATAGTCCTCCACATCGCCGGCAATGCGCTGCACTTCCTTCAAGGCAGAGCCGGGGACTACAAAGCGGAATTCCTTTGCACCGGTCAGGTCGGTGATCTTCTCCCGCCGCAGGGCCAGGCGATAGCCGTCCACCGCCACCACGGTGAGCTTGTGGCCCTCCTCTGCCGGCTCCACGTCAAACAGAGCGCCGGTATGGATGGGCCGGGCGTCAGACTGGCTGATGGCAAAGGCGGTGCGGTCGATCATGTCCCGCATGACGTTCTGTGGGATGTGGAAGGTATTCATATACTCCACGGTGGGGAGATCGGGATATTCCGATGCGTCAATGCCCTGGATGTTGAACTCGCTCATGCCGCAGCGGAGGTTGACGGTGAAACCCTCGGTGGAGAGAATAACCACATCGTCAGGCATTCTCCGAACGATCTCGCCAAACAGCCGGGCGGAGAGGACCAGTGCGCCTTGCTCTCTCACATCGGCGGGGACCACGGAGCGGATGCCGGTTTTCAGGTCATAGCCGGTGATGCGAAGCGTGTCCTCCCTGGCCTCCACCAAAAGGCCCTCCAGGGCGGGAATGGAGCTTTTGACGGCGACCGTCCGGGAGGCCATATTGATAGCGCTCATGAGCAGCGCCTTCTCACAGGAAAATTTCATGGGGAACCTCCGTTCTCTTTTCAGATAGATAGTATATTTTAAAAATAGTAGTAGTAGTAGGGGGCGGGGAAAAGTGGAAAACCCGGGAAAAGGGTTGAAAATGCTGGGAAATGTCGTCCTCAGGGGGTTGTGGAACAGTTTAGCGTTATGCACAGTCGAGTCCTGTCGGGGAAAGTTTTCCACGGGAATACAATCCACAGGAGGAAAACTTTGTGTGGATTGTGTGGATAAAGGAGGAATGACGCTTTGCCCTTTCTTTGCGGCTGCGCCGTCAATATCCTCTGCTGTTGATATTGCTCTTAATATCCCGGATGATCTCACTCAGCTCCCGGTTTTTCTTGATCTCTCCTTCGATCTTCTCCAGAGAGTGCATGACGGTGGTGTGGTGCTGATTAAACACCTTGCCGATTTCGGGAAGAGACAGGTTGGTGATGGACCGGATGAGGTAGATGGACACCTGTCTGGCCAGTACAATGTCCTTCATGCGGGAGGCGCCCAGAATGGCCTTGGAATCCATGGAGTAGTATTTTGCCGTCTCCTCCACAATGATCTCGGGAGAGGGGATATACTCGTCTCTGGCGTGGATCAGCTCCCGAATGGCTCTGCCCACATTTTCATCGTTGACGTTCTGGCCCATCAGGTCCCGGTAGGCCAAAAGCCGCTTGACGGTGCCCTCGATCTGCCGGACGTTGGCGGTGATGTTCTGGGCGATGTACTCAATGACGTCATTCGGCAGCTCCAGACCCAGCATAATGGCCTTATTTTTAATGATGGCGCACCGGGTCTCGTAGTCCGGCGGCTGGATGTCCACCAGAAGACCCCACTCAAACCGGGTCTGAAGCCGGTTTTCCAGCCTTGCCATCTCGCTTGGCGGCCGGTCGGAGGTGAGGACGATCTGATGCCCCGCCTCGTACAGGTTATTGAAGGTGTTGAAAAACTCCTCCTGGGTCTGCTCCTTGCCGGCAATAAACTGGATATCATCCACCAGCAGCAGGTCCTTGTCCCGGTACTTCTGACGAAAGGCGTCGGTGGTCTTAGTGCGGATGGCCTCGTTCAGCTCATTGGTAAACTCGTCGCCCTTGATAAAGATGATGCTGTAATCCGGGTGATCCCGGTGAATGGTGTGGTAGATGGCGTAGAGCAGATGGGTCTTGCCCAGACCGGACTCGCCGTAGATAAACAGCGGGTTATAGCTCTTGCCGGGATTGTCTGCCACATGGAGGGCGGCGTTATAGGCAAACTGGTTGGAGGAGCCCACCACAAAGTGGTCAAAGGTAAACTCCTCACTGCCCATAAGCACATTCTCATTGCGCCTGTCCCCCTGGCTCTTATAGGCATCGGCGTCCGCCTTGGTCAGCACCAGTACCTCCAGATCGGCGGCAAAGAGGTCAAAGAGTACCTTTTTCAGCGCCGGGAGATACCGGGAGACGATGACGTCCCGTTTAAAAGGGGTGGGCACGCAGAGGACGATTTTGTCCTCTACCAGGTCAATGGCCTCTGTATCGCCAAACCATGTGCTGACCGCAGTGGGCGTCAGCTCCCGCTCCAGAAGCTGAACAACGCTGACCCAAATATCGGCAGCAGAATTCATATCAGGAAAAAACCTCCCATCATCTGCCCGAAGACGGACAGAAAAATGAGCCTGTCAAAAGGCTCTCTGACCGGACAGGACCGGCCCTATTTGTCTGATGGTATTATACCATAGAAACCGGTTTTCCACAAGGGTTTTCACAGACGATACATTTAAATATATAATTCCCCCTCTGCGCAAGATATAGTGTTTGAAGGGAGGGGGACAAGGGAAAATCCTTGCTTCCGCCACAAGATATTGTGTTTTTCCTGCATTTCATACGTAAGAGGGCAGTTTTCAGAAAAAAAGTGGGAATACCTGTTGACAGAAATATTTTTGTTAGGTTATAATGTCTTTTGCATTGTGGGCCAAAATAGCACGATGATGTATTGCGCCCGGATGCAAGGAATCGTTCGCTGCGGCCGGTATCTTTCTTTCACCGGCTTGTTGAGCAATTAGAAAGTCGGAGGTGTTATTTATGGCTACCAAACGTACCTATCAGCCCAAGAAGCTCCATCGCTCCAAGGTCCACGGTTTCCGCAAGAGAATGGCTACCGCCAACGGCCGCAAGGTCCTCGCTCGCCGTCGTGCCAAGGGCCGTATCCGTCTGACCCACTGATACGAGCGTTGATCGGAAGGGCAAAGAGAAAATAGCGCCATGATTTTTTGGGGTGGAGGAACCGGGGCCCAGCGGCCGCAGGATGGTCGTCCACCCCTAAAATTCTTTTTTGGCGAAGGAGAGAACAGGTTTTGAAGCGTCACTTTTCCCTGAAACAGAATTCCGATTTCCAGCGTCTCTACCGCAAGGGAAAGTATGCCGCCACCTCCACACTGGTGCTCTACTGGCGGCCCAACCGTCTGGGTTACAGCCGACTGGGCATTACTGCCAGCACCAAGCTGGGCCATGCGGTGGTCCGGAACAAGATCCGCCGGAGGATCCGGGAGATCTACCGCCACCACGAGGCGGAGCTGCGTGAGGGGATCGACCTGGTGGTCGTGGCCCGGGCGCAAGCCCCTCAGGTGGACTACTGGAAGCTGGACAGAGACTTTCAAAAACTCTCCAAAAAGCTGGGCATCCGGACACAACCGCCGAAGGAGACCGTACAGTGAAGCGGGTCCTCCTCTGGCTGATCCGGTTTTATCAAACCCAGATCTCTCCCCTGCGTCCGCCGGCCTGCCGATTCAACCCCACCTGCTCGGAATATGCCCGTCAGGCGGTGGAGAAATACGGCCCGGCCAGGGGCAGCCTGCTGGCCGCCAAGCGGCTGAGCAAATGTCATCCCTTCCATCGGCAAAAGACCATTGAGTATGACCCGGTGCCGTAGGATATGAAGATCTGAAATCCGGCACCACACACCCATTTCGCCTGACAACCTAGGAGGCCACCAACTTTGATTACCGCAATTTTACAGTTTTTTGGCAGGATCCTCCTCTGGATCTACAACTTCTGCGGCAACTATGCCCTGAGCCTTGCCATTTTCACGCTGCTGACCAAGCTGGTTTTATTCCCCCTGTCCTACAAGGGCAAGCAGAATATGATGCAGATGAACTCCATGAACGCCGAGATGCAGCGCCTTCAGAAGCAGTACGGCAAGGACCAGCAGCGCTATCAGCAGGAGCTGCAGAAGCTCTATGAGGAGGAGCAGGTCAACCCCATGGGCGGCTGCCTGTGGTCCTTGCTGCCGCTGCCCATTATGATGGGCCTTTACTACGTCATCCGCAAGCCCATGCTCTACATGCTCTGCCTGACGGAGGATCAGATCTCCACCGTCAAGGAGGCGCTGGTCGCCGCACAGTCCGGTATTCTGGACGGTGTGAACCAGGCCTATGAAGAGATTCGGATCATGAGCGTCATCAGCCAGGACAGCAGCCTCTATCAGGTGGCCGCCAACGCCCTGGGCGACGCTGCGGACAAGCTGCAGACCATCAATTTCAACTTCCTCGGCGTCAATCTGGGCGCCATTCCGGACTGGAAGTTCTGGGGCTGGGACAGCGTTACCTGGAACAACATCGGCCTGTTTCTCATCCCCATTGCCGTCACCGTGCTGAACTTCCTGTACTCCCAGTACTCCATGAAGTCCAGCCAGATCAAGAACGGGGACGAGAAGAAGGAGGAGGCCGCCGCTGCCGCCAACCAGTCCACCAAGACCATGATGATGGTCATGCCTCTCATGTATCTGTGGTTCGGCTACATCATGCCCGCCGGTATGTGTATCTACATGGCCTGTAACGCCGTCTTCAGCGCCCTGCAGGAGCTGATCTTCTCCAAATTCCTGAACAAGAAGTTTGCCGCAGAAGAGGAGGAACGGAAAAAGCGCCTTGCCGAGCGCCGGGAGCAGGAGAAGGCCAAAAAGGCCGAGATCGCCGCCCGCCGGGCTGCCGAGCAGGAGGAGCTGGCAAAGAAAGGCAAAAAGGCCGTTAAGCAGGCCCAGAAAAAGCAGCTGGACAGCGGCGCCGGCGCCATCGGCGTCCGCCGCTACGCAAGAGGCCGTGCCTTCGAAGCGGACCGCTACCCCACCACTCCCTACCGGGACCCTCAGGACGTTCTGGACGAGGAGGCGCTGGAGCGTGCCCTCGCTAAGCGGGGCAAAAAGCAGGCGGCGGAGGAGCTGCCGACGGAAACATCTGCGGAGACTGTTTCCAATGCCAACGATGACAACGAAGAATAAGGGAGTTGAACATCCATGACCAAGTATATTGAGACCACCGGCAAGACCGAGGAGCTGGCCGTTGCCGCTGCTCTGGAGCAGCTGGGGCTGGACCGGGACGACGTCTCTGTGGAAGTGCTGGCCCGGGCCAAGACCGGTTTTCTGGGCATCGGCAGCAGTCCCGCCAAGGTGCGTGTGAGCTATGAAGCGCCTGATGAAGCAGTTTTTGTCCCTGTCCCTGTCCCCGCCCCCGCCCCTGCTGCGGAAGAGGCCAAGGAGCCGGAAAAGCCTGCCCCCGCAGTGAAGCAGGAGCGGAAGCCTGAGCCTGTCAAAACGGAAAAGAAGCCTGCCCCCGCAAAGAAGGCAGAGCCCAAGCCTGCCGCCGCTGAAAAGGCCGCTCCCACAGCGGAGAAGCCCGCCGCCGACCGCACCGCCGATATTGAGCAGTTCCTCATCGGCCTGATGGAGCATCTGGAGGTGGAGGCCAAGCCTGTCATCACCGTCAATGCCGAGGGCACCTATGAGGTGGTCCTGGAGGGTGAGGATCTGGGCGCGCTCATCGGCCGCCGGGGCGAGACGCTGGATGCCATCCAGCAGCTGACCAACTACGCCGTCAACCACGGCCAGCGCAGCCGTGCCCGCATCCATGTGGACTGCGAGAACTACCGTGCCAAGCGGGAGGAGTCCCTCCAGCGTCTGGCCCGCAAGACCGCCGGCAAGGCGGTGAAGTACCGCCGCAACATGATGCTGGAGCCCATGAATGCCTACGAGCGCCATGTGATCCACGCCGAGCTGCAGGAGTACCATCCCAATATCTCCACCTACTCCACCGGAACCGAGCCCAACCGCCGGATTGTGGTGGCCTACAATAAGTGAATAAGTGAGCAAACAAACAGGACACGCTGAGCAGCGTGTCCTGTTTGCTATTATTCTTCCGTACCGAAGCAGAACCGCTCCACCACCTCGGCCACGCCGTCGTGGTTGTTGTCCCGCTGTGTCACATAGTCCGCTGCCGCTTTTACCTCGTCGATGCCGTTTGCCATGGCGACACCGATGCCGGCAGAGCGGATCATAGAGAGGTCATTTGCCTCGTCTCCCACGGCAATGGCGTTGGAGATGGGCACATCCAGCCGCCGGCACATCTCAATGACGGCCTGACCCTTGTTCAGTCCCTTTCGGACGACCTCTAAATAGTAGGGACTGGAGAAAAAGCAGTCCATCTGACCGGACAGATTGTCCCGGATCCACTTTTGCATCTCCTCCAAAGGCTCCCGCTGGTCAAAATCAGCGATCAGCGCCTTGGGCGGCGCCTCCCGGAGATCCCGGCGGAGATCAGAGACCACCCGATGGTGCATACGGCTGAGCGAGCAGTAGCGGCGGACGGTCTCATTGTCATTCCGGGGCTCCACCACCACATCGTCCCCATCGTAGGTCTGGAGAAAGATCCCTCTCCGGTCCGCCTCCTCCACCAGGACGGAAAATGCCTCCATGTCCAATGGCTGGGACAGGACGATTTCCTCCCGCCCCCAGTCGTAAACCACGGCGCCGTTATAGGCAGCCACAAAGCACCCCGGCCCCGTAAGACCCAGCAGTTCGGCCTGTATCCTGGCACTGGAAAGGGCCCGGCCGGTGGCGATCACCACCCGATGCCCCGCCCTCAGCGCCCGCTCCAGCGCCGCCCGGTTGCCGGGGGAGATATTTTTCTCATCGTCCAGCAATGTACCGTCCAGATCTAAGAAGAGAATACGCTTTTCCATCCGAATCACTCCTTTGAAGATATTATAAGAAAAACCGTCTGTCCCTGTCAATCGGTCAAAAACTGTTACACAAAAGCCCGGCTGTTCAAAAATTTTTCATCAAACTTTCAGCGTGGTTTCAGTCTGCTGACCATTTCCCTCACCGCCTGCGGGGCGACTCAGTCCGACGCAGATCAGACCGCTTCCGCAGCAGATCCCTCCTCCGCAACCGTCCAAACGACCCCGCCGGAGGTGACTGACGGCGAGCGCCCGGAACTTCCGGACGGCGAACTGCCCCAGTTCTCCGACGGCGAGCGGCCCCAATTCAACGGCCCCATGGACCGGCCTGAGGAGGGTAAACAGCCGTCCTCTGAGGGGGCGCAGACGCAAGACGACACCGAGCAAACCCAGCCGTAAGCAGCGGAACACCCGGACCGTCCAAAGGACAGCCCGGGTGGCAGTGCATTTGCTGTACATACGAAAAGTTACATGGGCATGATAATCATCTGCACCTCAGACGGCTCCTCCTCCTGGACGCAGACCGCCAGATGGTACCCCGCCGCGGGAAACTCCACCAGCTGGGTGGAATATCCCGGCTCCGGATGCTCGGCCTCAAAGCCTCTCAAGGAACGGGTCAGCCCCTCGCCGGTGCATTTGATAAACGCTTCCTTCTGCACCCACAGGTCGAACAGCTCCTCCGTCCGCTCTTCTCCGGAGAGGGCCAGCAGCCGCTGCTGCTCAGCCGGAGAGAACTGCCGCTCAATTTTGACGGTGACCGGCCGCAGCTGCTGAATGTCCACGCCCACAGGGGCATCCGCCACAGCGCAGACTGCCCACACGCCGGAGTGGGACAGATTGAAGTGGAAGTCCGGCCGGCCCAGCAGATAGGGCTTGCCGCCCGGCGCCTTATCCCGGCTCACAGGCAGCGGCATCTCCCGGCAGTGCCGGCGGACGGCACGCTGAAACAGCAGCTCCGCCGCAAGGCCCAGCTGCTGCTCCCGCTGGGGCAGGACGGAGAGCTGATAGAGCCTGCTCTCCGGCACCATGCCACGGTAGCTGTCCAGCGTGGGTTCCAGCCGGAGAATATCCATAGCATAGAGATAGATCATTGCACTCACCTCGAAAAAAATCAACCCGAATGGAATTGATTACTATATATTATAAAAGATAGAAATTTGACTGTCAACGCTGCAAAAGGAGTAAGAACGCCTTGCCTTTCACAAATTTTTTGATAGATTTTGAAAAAACCTTGCAATTTTACCGATGAGCGCCGCCGCAGGCGCGTTTACTCCGGTTCTCTTTTGAATTACCGCTTGCATTTTTCCGATCCACTGTATATAATGGCATATAGAATCCATTTTTTGAGGTGTCCTATGGAACATTCCGCCCTCAAAACTGCATCCTTCTTCTATTCCTGCTTTGGCTGGGGCCGATTTACGGCTTACGGCTTTTTTGGCGTGGGAAAAGAGAAGAAGTGATGAAATGAATGGGTCGGCCCCCGGATAAGGGGCAGCAGGCAAATACCGTCCGTGTGAAGCTCATTGATTGCATCCGGTGCATTCAGTGGGCTGTTATTTTTTGCAGATTGAAGGAGAGAAATGTCATGGTAGTCATTTTAAAACCGGGAACCAGTCAGAACGACGTGCGGAGAATGACCGCATATTTCGAGGCGAAAAACTTTAAAGTGGGTGTCACCGTGGGCGTAGACTGCACCATCCTGGGTCTGGTGGGCGACACCACCTCCCTGGACATCCACAAGCTCCAGCAGTTTGACGTGGTGGAGCGGGTGGCCCGTATCTCCGAGCCGTACAAAAAGGCCAACCGGAAATTTCACCCCGACGACACGGTGGTGGACGTCTCCGGCGTACCGGTGGGCGGAGGAAATTTCACCGTCATGGCCGGCCCCTGCTCCATTGAAAGCGGCGAGCAGATCACCGAGATCGCCCGTGACGTCCAGCAGTCCGGCGCCGGCATCCTCCGGGGCGGCGCCTTCAAGCCCCGCACCTCCCCCTACTCCTTCCAGGGCATGGGCATCCCCGGCCTGAATCTGATGCTGGAGGCCAAGGCGGAGACCGGCCTTCCCATTGTCACCGAGCTGGTCAGCCCCAAATACTGCGAGATCTTCAATGACAAGGTGGACCTGGTCCAGATCGGCGCACGGAATATGCAGAACTTCGAGCTTTTGAAGGAGGCGGGCAAAATGTCGAAGCCCATTCTCCTGAAGCGGGGCCTCTGCGCCACCGTTGAGGAGTGGCTCATGTCGGCGGAATATATCATGTCGGAGGGCAATGAGAACGTCATCCTCTGTGAGCGGGGCATCCGCACCACAGAGACCTACACCCGCAACACGCTGGACGTCTCCGCCATCCCGGTGGTCAAGCGGATGAGCCATCTGCCCGTGGTGGTGGACCCCAGCCACTCCGGAGGCTACACCTATCTGGTAGAGCCGCTGAGCATGGCCGCCATCGCCGCCGGGGCCGACGGACTCATTATCGAGGTCCACAACGACCCCGTCCACGCCAAATGTGACGGTCAGCAGTCCCTGACCCCGGCACAATTCGACAGTCTGATGAAAAAGGCGGGGAAATTGGTTGACCTCGTGGGAAAGACCATTGTAAAATAGAGCCTGTAGGGGTGCGGCTTGTAAGGAGCCCCGCAGGGGCGGGAATGCCCCGGAGAGGGTACCACACCCCGGCGGAAGCGCAGACCCCGTAGGGGTACCCCCACACACAAAGGAGACATCCCATGAAATCCCTCACCGTTGCCCTCCCGGGCAGAGAATATGACATCCTCATCGCCTCCGGAATCCTCTCCCGCACGGGAGCGGAGTGCCGCAAGGTGCTGCCCAAAACCAGCCGCATCCTGCTGGTCACGGACTCCAACGTGGCTCCTCTCTACGGGAAAACGGCGGAGGAGAGCCTGACCGAGTCCGGCTTTACCGTCCGCACCGTAGTCATCCCCGCCGGAGAACCCTCCAAAAATGCGGACAATCTGGTGCTCCTGTGGAACGAGGCCATGCGCTTTGGCATTACCCGCACCGATGCAGTCATCGCCCTCGGCGGCGGCGTGGTGGGGGACCTGGCGGGCTTTGCAGCCGCCACCATCCTGCGGGGCGTGGCCTTTGTCCAGATCCCCACTACCCTGCTTGCCCAGGTGGACTCCTCCGTGGGCGGAAAGGTGGCCATCGACCTGGAGGCCGGGAAGAACCTGGCCGGGGCTTTCTGGCAGCCCAAGCTGGTGCTCATGGACCCCCTGACCCTGAACACCCTCCCGGACGTCACCTTCTCTGACGGCATGGCGGAGGTCATCAAGTACGGCTGCATCTGGGATTCCGACTTTTTCCGCCTGCTGTCCCGCTGCGGAAACCGGGCAGGCGTTATGGAACGGATCGAGGAAGTGCTCTACACCTGCTGCGCCATCAAGGCAAAGGTGGTGGAGGAGGATGAACTGGACACCGGCCTGCGCATGATCTTAAACTTCGGCCACACCCTGGGCCACGCCTATGAAAAGGCCTATCACTACGAGACCTACACCCACGGTCAGGCGGTCTCCGCCGGCATGTGCCTTGTGGCAAGGCTGGGGGAGCAGCTGGGACTGACCGAATCCGGCACAGAAACTGCCATTCGCCGTCTCACCGCCGCCTACGGCCTGCCTACGGACATCCCTTGTTCTCTGGAGGATTACCGCTCCGCCATCGGACTGGACAAAAAGGGCAGCGGAGACGGGATCACCGTCATCTTCCTGAAAAAACTGGGAGAGACGCTGCCCAAAAAGCTTGCCAAAAAGGAGCTGCTGAACCTGCTATGAAGGTAACGATCACCCCCCGCAAGCTGAGCGGAACCGTCCAGCCCCCCTCCTCCAAAAGCCAGAGCCACCGGCTCATCATTGCCGCCGCCCTGGCGAAGGGAGAGAGCAGACTGCACAACATCTCCCCCAGTCAGGACATTACCGCCACCCTCCGCTGTATGACGGCCCTGGGTGCCCGGGCGGCGGGAGAGGCGGTCTACGGCGTGCCTGAAATCGGCGTGGAGAGAGACCTGCTCCCCCGCCTGGACTGCGGCGAGTCCGGCTCCACCCTCCGGTTTCTCATTCCCGTGGCCCTCGCCGTTGCCGGGGGCGGCATCTTTACCGGACACGGACGCCTGATGGAGCGCCCCATGGAGCCATACGAGAAGCTGTTTCGGGAAAAGGGCGTCTTTTATCAGGCCACGTCCGGCCAAATTACTGTAAAAGGTACATTAAAGCCCGGTACTTACCAAATTCCCGGCAATATTTCCAGCCAGTTCATCACCGGCCTGCTGTATGCCCTGCCCCTTCTGGCGGGGGATTCGGAGCTGATGCTGACCACCCCGCTGGAGTCCGCCGCCTATGTGGACATGACGCTGGAGGCGCTGGGTCAGTTCGGCGTGGACATTCAGCCCACAGAAGCCGGCTGGCACATTCCGGGCCATCAGCGCCCTCAGGGCAGAGAGCTCACTGCCGAGGGAGACTGGTCCCAGGCAGGGTTCTACTACGCCGCAGCAGGCATCGGCAATGACGTAACCCTCACCGGCATGAATCCCCGCTCCCTGCAGGGAGATAAGGTCATCGAGGACTACGCCGCCAAGCTGAACGGCCCCGGCGAGGTCATTTTGGATGTGAGTCAGTGTCCCGACCTGGCCCCGGCGCTGACCGCCCACGCCGCCCTCCGGGCGGGAGAAGTGACCCATCTGGTAAATGCCGCCCGGCTGCGCATGAAGGAGAGCGACCGCATCGACTGCGTGGCCAGCGAGCTGAACCGGCTGGGAGCGGAGATCGAGACCTTCCCCGACAGCATGACCATCCACGGCGTGGCTCAGCTCCACGGCGGGGAGACGGACAGCCACAATGACCATCGTATCGCCATGATGCTGGCCATCGCCGCCACACGGGCGGAGGGAAACGTCACCATCAATGGAGCGGAGAGCGTGGCCAAATCCTACCCTCGGTTTTGGGAGGATTATGAAATGTTGGGCGGGAAATTTAAAACCATTTGAACCATTCGTAGGGGCGCACAGTGTGCGCCCGTCCCCCCATTACAGATGATTTCCCCCAAAGGAGGAACTCCCCATGAAACACACCATTTTCGGCGAATCCCACGGCCCCGCCATCGGCGTGGTGCTGGAGGGTGTCCCCTCCGGCATTGAACTGGATCTGGAACGCATCGCCTTTGACCTGGCCCGCCGTGCGCCGGGCAAGGACAACCTGTCCACCCCCCGGAAGGAGGCGGACATCCCGGAGATCGTCTCCGGCCTTTTTGAGGGTCACACCACCGGCACGCCCCTCTGCGCCGTCATCCGGAATACGGACACCCGCAGTAAGGACTACGCCAAAACGAAGGATCTTGCCCGCCCCGGCCACGCCGACTACACCGGCTTTATGCGCTATCAGGGCTATAACGACTACCGGGGCGGCGGGCACTTTTCCGGG
>OMVL01000039.1 GCA_900314485.1 uncultured Eubacteriales bacterium | reverse complement strand
GGGCGGAGGGACATCCTCCGGCTCTATGGGCGCATCCGGCTCCTGGGACTGTTCCGCCGCCCCTGGGGCAGCGGGCTCCTCCGCAGGCTCCTCCGCAGGCTTCTCCGGCAGCGCCTGCTCCTCTTGGGAATCGGCGGGCTGCTCCTCCGGCTCGGAGGGGGCAGGCTCCTCTTCCGGCGTCTGTTCCGGCACAGTTTCCTCTTCCGCAGCGCCAATCTTCCCGGAAATTTGCCCGCGGAGAGGGGGGGGATGGTCCTTTGGGGTTCTATTACGCAGGGCACCGACATTTCGCAAAAACCGGGAGGAATCCTGATTTTTCCCCGGTTTCTCTTGACGTTTTGCCTGTATGTGATATAGAATCTATTTGCGAGCCTTCGTCCTGTCGGCTCGCTTTTCCCACCTGAATCGGGGCCTGACCGGGTCCCGTTTTATTCACACTATCCCCGAAAGGAGCATCGGATATGATCTTCGGCAGACACATCAATCGCTATTATTGGAAATATGCCGGTTTCCTGCTGCTGGGCCTGGTATCGCTGGTGGCTGTGGATGTGCTGCAGCTGATGATCCCGAATCTGTACCAGATGGTCATCAACGGCATGAATCAGGGTTATGTGGACTTTCGAGGGGTGCAGACGCCCTTTGACATGGATTTTCTGCTGGACCGCATCTGTATGCCCATGGTTGGGATCATCCTTGCCATTGTGTTCGGCCGTTTTCTGTGGCGGATCATGTTCTTCGGCTCCGCCATCCGGGTGGAGAACGATCTGCGCAGCCGGATGTTTGATAACGCCAAGGATCTCAGCCAGCAGTACTATCAGATAAATAAGGTGGGCAGTCTCATGAGCCTGTTCACCAACGATCTGGACACAGTGCAGGAGTGCTTCGGCTGGGGCATCATGATGTTCTTTGACGCCCTGCTCATGGGCACGCTGGCCGTGGTCAAGATGTGGCAGATGGACATGATCCTCACCCTCCTCTCCCTCATCCCCACCGCCCTTCTGCTGGCCTCCGCCACAGTGGTGGGCCGGTACATGATGAAGAAATGGGACATTCGGCAGGAGGCATTTTCCAGGCTGTCCGACTTCTCCCAGGAGAGTTTTTCCGGCATCGCCGTTATCAAGGCCTTTGTCAAGGAAGCCAAAGAGCTGATGGCCTTCCGTAAGCTGAACATCGACAATGAAAAGGCCAACATTGACCATACCAAGGCCTCTGTTCTCCTGCGTATTCTGGTGACCCTCTTTGTGGAGAGCGTCATCTGCATCATTCTCGGCTACGGCGGCTACCTGGTGTACAAGAGCGATGACCTCCAGAGGCAAGGCGTCGCTGGAACGGATCGGGGAGCTTCTGGACGCAAAGCAGGATGTGCAGGACCGGCCCGGGGCAAAGCCGCTGGAGCAGATCGCCGGCGGCATTGAGTTTCGCCACCTCACCTTCCGCTACCCGGACGGGGAATATGATGTGCTCAAAGACATCTCCTTTACCATCGAGCCCGGCGAAAACGTGGGCCTTGTGGGCAAGACCGGCTCCGGCAAGACGACGCTGGTAGACCTGATCCTCCGGACCTACAACGTACCGGAGGGCACCGTCTTCATTGACGGGCATGACGTCAACGATGTGACCATCCGCTCTCTCCGGGAGGGCTGCGCCTATGTGCCCCAGGACAATTACCTGTTCTCGGATACCATTGAGCATAATATTGCCTTCGGTGTGGATGCTTACGACCGGGACGCCATTGTCCGGGCTGCCGGACTGGCGGATGTGGACGGGAATATTCAGGAGTTCCGGAACGGCTATGACACTGTACTGGGCGAGCGGGGCGTCACCGTCTCCGGCGGTCAGAAGCAGCGCATCTCGCTGGCAAGAGCGCTGATGAAAAACGCCCCCATCCTCATTCTGGACGACTCAGTCTCCGCCGTGGACACCAAGACGGAGGAGAACATCCTGCGCAATCTGCACGGGACCCGCCGGGGCAAGACCACCATCCTCATCGCCCACCGCATCTCCACCATTCGGGGGATGGACAAGCTGCTGTTTCTGGACGAGGGCAGACTGACCGCTGTGGGCACCCATGAGGAGCTGTATGAGACCTGCGCCGCCTACCGGAAGATGGTAGATCTGCAGAAACTGGAGGAGGAAGGAGGGAGTTCCCATGACTGAGTATCTGCCCGTCCTCATTGTCGGCGCCATCATCGGTGTTTTTACCGTCATCTTTCTGGTGGTCTATGCCATGGAGCAGAACAAGAAGGACACCATGGGCTTTGACCGGAACATGCCGGACGGTGAGATCATACGCCGTCTCATGCAGTTTGCTCAGCCCCACTGGAAGAGCTTTCTGGCCGCCTTTGTGGTGATGCTCTTCTCCATTGTCTACAACCTCCTCTCTCCCCTGCTTGTAGGCCGCATTGAGGAGATGGTCAAGGGCAAATTTGCCCTCAGTCAGCTGTTTGCCACGGTGGCGGTCTATGCGGGCATTCTCATTGTCAGTCTGATCTGTACCTATCTCCAGGCCATGATCCTCCAGACCACAGGACAGAAGATCCTCTCCGCCATCCGGCAGGATGTGTTTACCCACATCGAGCAGCTCTCCCACGAGCAGCTGAACAATATCCCAGTGGGCAAGCTGGTGACGAGAGTGAGCAACGACCCCAACGCCATTTCCTACATGTTCACCAACATTCTGGTGACGCTGGCAAAAAACATCATGGTGGTCTTCGGCGTCCTGGCGGCTATGCTCATTTTGAATTACGCCCTGGCCCTCATGGTCCTATGCTTTGTGCCATTTGTGGTGCTCTTTACCGTCATCTTCCGCCGGTTCTCCCGAAAGGTACATCGGAAGGTCAGTGACGCCACCACCGATCTGAACACCTATCTCTCGGAAAACCTCTCCGGCATCAAGATCACCCAGATCTTCAACCGGGAGGAGCAGAAGATGGCGGACTTTCTGGCCCGGAGCCGCACGCTGAAAAAGGCCAAGCAGGCCCGGATGGTCGTCTTTGGTATCTTCCGCCCTATGGTCTATATGCTCTATATTTCCTCTGTCATGTGCCTGTTCTACATGGGCGGTAAGGGATATATTCAGGATCAGACCATCTTCGGTCAGACCTTGACCTCCGGTGTTATTGTCACTTTCTATATGTACATCTCCCGCTTCTTTGACCCCATCCAGACCCTGGCAGAGCAGTTTGACATGCTCCAGCGCTCCTTTGCCTCGGCGGAGAAGATCTTCACCATTCTGGACATCGTGCCCCAGGTGGTAGACGAGGAGGACGCCATTGAGCTGGAGGAGATCCGGGGGGAGATTGAGTTTAAAGACGTGTGGTTTGCCTACACCCCGGACGAGTGGGTGCTGAAGGGCGTCTCCTTCCACGTGCTGCCCCGGCAGACGGTAGCCTTTGTGGGCTCCACCGGCTCGGGCAAGACCACGATCCTCTCCCTCATCTGTCGGAACTACGACATTCAGAGGGGACAGATTTTGATTGACGGCATCGACATCCGAAAGATCAAGATCTCCTCCCTCCGCCGGCACTTCGGCCAGATGTTGCAGGACGTATTCCTCTTCTCCGGCGACATCCGAAGCAATATTCTCCTCCGGGAGGAGGGCATCTCGGACGAAGAGGTCATGGAGGCCTGCCGATACGTCAACGCCGACTCCTTTATCGGCAAGCTGGATCACGGTCTGGATGAGCCGGTCCGGGAGCGGGGCAACAACTTCTCCGCCGGACAGCGGCAGCTCTTGAGCTTTGCCCGCACCATCATTCACAAGCCCTCGGTCATCATCCTCGACGAGGCCACCGCCAATATCGACACAGAGACAGAGCTGCTCATTCAGGACTCCCTCACCCGCATTCGCAGTATTGGCACCATGCTGATCGTGGCCCACCGGCTCTCTACCGTGCAGCATGCGGATCATATCATTGTCCTGTCTAAGGGCGTCATTGTGGAGCAGGGCGATCATCAGGCGCTGCTCCATCGGAAGGGGCAGTATTATCAGCTCTACACGCTCCAGTTTTCCAAGCAGGTGCTGATGCAGGGATAAACGAGTCCCACAGCTTGTTTCCAACATTGGACCAAAAGCGGAAAATCCGAACGTATTACAAATTTGTAATGCGTTCGGATTTTTCATTGTGTTAATGTAATTCGATGGGCACAAAGCAGCTTATGAAACCTCTGCAAGCGTCATGCGGAATATCGTGAATCACAATCCCGGACTGGCCGCATCCCTCCAAAAGGGGCTTAATCGCTCCAGATGTTGGGTGTATCGGAGGATTTGGTATAGTTGAAGACAGAGCCGCTTTCCAGAAGTTCCCAAGTGGAATCTGTAAAGGTCACGCTGGCGGTCTCGCCCTCAAGGGTAATCACACCGCTGATGGGATTGCCCGCTGCATCGGTAGCGGTGAATTTCAGACCCTCATCAGTGAGCTCTCCGACACCGTCGTCCAAAGAGGTCAGCATCGGAATGCCGATCTGAACCACGTATTTGCCTTCCTCACTCTTGGCAATTTCAAGGTTGGGCTCGCCGTAATCAAAATCCAGATATTCTCCGATATAGGCAGTTTCGTCAAGAACGGTCTCGGCGGAGTTCTCCGGAACTTCCGCCGCTGTCTCAGAGACTTCGGCAGGCTGCTGTTGGGATGACTCAGGGGCGGAAACATCCTCGTTGTCGGCGGGTGCCGGAGAATTGCCGCCGCATGCGGAAAGAATGAGCATAAGGCTGACGAACAGAAACGCAGTTATTTTTTTCATGATTGTTTTCCTCCAAAATGATTTTGTTCAAACTGATATGCTTTTCCCATAACGGGTGTTTGATCCCAATCAATGCTGTGTCAGCGCCCCTTTTTTCCGAACAAAAGGCCGTAGCTTCCGCCGTTTCCGTCGTTGGCCTCCGATCTGGCAAAGGCCAGCAGTGTTACGAACAACAGGTCCAGATTCTCCTCCCTGGTCCAGATGCGGTAGAAGCCCCGAGCGGGGACCAGGTTGCCCAGCTTGCCCTTTGCCTCGGTGTCCTCTTCGTGGGGGTAGGCACTGCTACTCTCTACCAGCGCGATCTCCTCATCGTCCCGGTAGATACGGTACTGGGGCCAGAGCACTTTCCCTTTCTGAAAGCCGGCGTCAATGCGGATGCCGTTGCGTTTGAGGTGGTCCCAGATGTATTCGCCGTCAAAGGTAAAGGTGGAGTGGTTGTCGATCAGCAGCGTATTCCACTCGGTGGTCTCCTCATGGCCCACCAGATGGGGCGTTTTGCGCCCGTGCTCGTGGTCAATAAACTCGAAGCCTGTAGGAGCGGTGAGGGTGAACTTCGTCACCTTTGCCTCATAGAGAACCCTGCGGTCCTTATCCTCGATGCGGTGGCCGTACTTGGCGGTTCCCAGGTCCGTGAGAAAACAGAGGCGCCGCTCCTCATTCCTCCGACTCATCCCCGGAGAAGGCGTTGATGAACTTGGGGCGAATTTTCGAATAGAGGATCTTCTGCTCATGGTACAGGCTGTGATAGCCGGAGGTCATATAGCTGATCGCAGCAATGAGAGCCATGGGCTGCACACCAACCCCGATAAACAGCTCATAACCCAGCAAAATGGAGGTCATAGGCGCATTGGTCACGCCGCAGAAGACGGCGATCATGGCCACCGCTCCCCCAAAGGAGGGGTCCAGTCCCAGAAATGGGGCGACAGCACAGCCAAAGGTGGCCCCCACGAAGAAGGAGGGGACGATCTCTCCCCCCTTAAAGCCGGCGTTCAGGGTGAGGGCGGTAAAGACCATCTTGAGTGCAAAGGCCGCCGGGAAGGCATGGCCTGCCAAGGCCGCCCGGATGACCTCCATGCCGGCGCCGTTATAGTCTCTCGTGCCGGCGAGGAGGGTGAGGACAATGAGGATTCCGCCGCCCAGCGCCGCACGAAGCCAGGGATTTTGGGTGATCTTCCCATAGAATTTTCCGCCCAGGCCCATGACCCGGCAAAAGAGATTGGCCAGCACACCGCAGAGAATGCCCATGAGAATAATGGGGATCATCGCCTGAGCGTTCAGCTCCGGAGCGCCGGTGACCACAAAACTGGTGGGTGGGATGCCAAAAAACAGCGCCACCCGCTGGGCGATCAGCGCCGCAAGGAGACAGGGGACGACGGCGGCATAGTACATGACGCCGACGCTCTCCACCTCCATGGCAAAGATGGCGGCGGAGATAGGAGTGCCAAACAGGGCGGAAAAACCCGCCGCCATACCGCACATGGTGATGATCCGCCCGTCTCGGTCGTCCAGCCGGAACAGTCTCCCCATGGCGCTGGAGACGGACCCGCCCAGCTGGAGGGCCGCTCCCTCCCGTCCGGCGCTGCCGCCGAGGAGATGGGTGACCGTGGTGGAGAAGAAGATGAGGGGCGCCGTCCGCAGATGCAGGGGCTGGCCGCTGCGGATAGATGCGAGGATCATCTCCGTCCCCCGATCGTCTGACATACCGGTGAGCCGATAGGCCCCCACAATGGCAAGGCCTCCCAAGGGGAGCAGATAGAGGAGCCAGGGATAGGCAGTGCGCATCTCCCCCGCCCACTCCAGTGCGAAATGAAAGAGACTGCCGATGACGCCCACCGTAAGACCTACCAGAATGGCAAAGAGGAGCCACTTCAACAGGGCGATGGAATTATTTTTCAGTGCGTGCCGAATATGCTGGGGCACGGGTAAATTGGGCATGGAATTCACCTACATTTCGACCACCATTATACCCGTCTGCTCTCTCCCTTTCCAGTGCCAAAGTCTACAAAAAATCCGCCGAAACAGGCCTATACAGGCACCATTTCAGCGGATGATTTTATAGGAGCTTGAGCAGCTCCTCCGGCCGGCCGATGATATAGTCCGGGTTGAGGCTTTCCAGAAGATTCCGCTCCCGAAAGCCCCAGGTGACGGCGGCGCAGGTCAGTCCCGCGTTCTTGGCCGTCATAACGTCCACCTCCGAGTCTCCCACAAAGAGACACTCCTCCCGCTCTTTCCCCAGCTGCTCCACTGCCGCCCAGACCATGTCCGGATTTGGCTTGCGCCGAAGGGGCGGGACCGGTCCCATGGAAAGAGCCATACGGTCCCCGAAAAAGTGGCGGCTCAGGGGCTTGACCGCCGCATCCTGCTTGTTAGAGACCACCGCCATGGCGACGCCCCGTTTTTTCAGCTCGTCCATCAGGGGCAGAATGCCGGGATAAGGGGCGGTCTTGATCTGATTATGGCTTTCGTAGTAGGCACGGTAAAAGGCCAGTGCCTCGCCAAAGCGGGGATCGTCCCTGCCCCCGGGCAGGCTCTTTTCCATCAGCACCTCCACGCCGTTTCCCACGTTGTGCCGCACCTGCTCAATGCTGTGAGGCTCCAGATCAAAATGGCGGCGCATGGCGTTGACCGCGTCTGTCAGATCCTCCAGTGTGTTGAGGACGGTGCCGTCCATATCAAAAATCACTGCGGTAACCTTCATCTTGTCTCCCCCTTTTGTTCGGAGACATTGTATCACAGCCGGGGCGCTTATTCCAGCTTTTTCCGCAGCTCGCCCACCGCCCGCCGCTCAATGCGGGAGATCTGCACCTGACTGACTCCTATGATCTTTGCCGTCTGCTCCTGCGTCAGCCCCCGGAAGTACCTGAGGGAGATCACCTGCCGCTCCCGCTCCTTGAGCTGCGCCACCGCCTGTCGGAGTGACAGGGACTCCAGTATCTCTCCCTCAATGCCCTCGTCCCCCAGCACCGATTCCAGAGTCAGTCCCTCCGCCGTCTCGCTCTGGAGAGAGGATACCGGCTGTCCGGCAGTCTCGGCGGCGGCGATCTCCTCCGGAGAGAGGTCGGTTTCGGCTGAAAGCTCTGTCAGAGACGGCTCTCTGCCCAGGGAGACGGCCAGCTTCTCCCTCGCCATGCGGATGCGTACCGCCTGCTCTTTTAATGTGCGGCTGACCTTGACCGTGCCGTCGTCCCGTAGGAAGCGGCGGATCTCCCCGGCAATTTTGGGCACAGCGTAGGTGGAGAACTGAGTGCCGTACTCAGGGTCAAAGCCCTCTACCGCCTTGAGAAAGCCGATGCAGCCCAGCTGAAACAGGTCCTCTGTCTCCACTCCCCGATTGGCATAGCGCTGGACGATGCTCCAGATCAGCTTGTCGTTCTCCCGCAGCAGCTCCTCCCCAGCCGCCCGGTCCCCCTGCTGGGCGGCGGCAAGCAGATCGCCCTTGCGCAGCGTCATCGCACGCTGGCCCGGAGTGCGATCTTTTTCCGCATGGTCACCGTGGTCCCCCGGCCGGGGACGGACCGGACCTTCATGGTGTCCATAAAGCTCTCCATAATGGTAAAGCCCATGCCGCTGCGCTCCTCCCCTCCGGTGGTGTACATGGGCTGTCGGGCCTTGTCCACGTCGGGAATGCCCACCCCCCAGTCCCGGACGGTGATCTCAAAGACGTTGTCCGGCAGCATCCGCATTTTCAGACACACCTTGCCCAGCTCATTGGGATAGCCGTGGACGATGGCGTTGGTCACCGCCTCGGAAACCGCAGTCTTAATATCCCCCAGCTCGTCCAGAGTGGGGTCCAGCTGGGCGGCAAAGCAGGCAGCCGAGGAACGGGCAAAGCCCTCGTTGGCGCTCCGGCTAATGAACTCGATCTTTGCGCTGTTTTGTACTTTCATATGTATCCTCCTCTGTCATTCCTGCATCTCTATCAGCTTATGAATTCCAGCCATTTTCAGCACTCTGGCCGCCTGCTTGGGCACATGAGTCACCCGCAGACTGCCCCCAAGCTCCGCCATGAGCCGTCCCGCCCGGAGCACCAGTGCAATACCGGAGGAGTCCATGAAGGTCACTCCGGAAAAATCCAACTCCAGCTCCCCCGGCAGGCGGAGGTCGATCTCCTGTTCCAGTTCTTTTGTCAGGGCCCTGGCCCGGTGGTGGTCGATCTCTCCATTGATCTTCCAGCAGCTGCTCCTGTCTCCGGACCGGCATATCATTGGCATAACGGCTCCCTCCTATATCAGTCAAAAATAAAATCACCTCGTACCCAAAGAGCGGGTATGAGGTGATTATAGGCGGTATGACGGAAAAATGCCGTCGAAGGAGGGGATGCCGCTGAGACTGGGGCAAATTTCTGTCCGTCTCTGAAAATTCCTTTCCTGCCGGCCCGCTCCGTGGTACAATAGCGGTAATAAAGCATTTCATTGAACATCAGCATCAGACGATGGAGGCATATCCCATGAGCAAGCAGAAGATCCTCTCCCTTTTGAATCAATCCGAGGGCTACCTCTCCGGGGCCGAGATGAGCCGCCAGCTGGGCATCAGCCGGGCAGCCATCTCCAAGGCAGTGGAGAGTCTCCGGCAGGAGGGGTATGAAATTGACGCCGTCACCAACCGGGGCTATAAGCTGCTCTCTTCCCCGGATCGGCTGACAGAGGGTGAGATCCTGCCCTATCTGAGCGTCCGCCACGTGGCCCGGCACTTGGAAGTCTTTGCCACAATTGACTCCACCAACAACTATCTGAAGCGGGAGTCGGGCAATTTGCCCGACGGCGCCACCGCCGTGGCGGATCAGCAGACCGGGGGCCGGGGCCGGCTGGGGCGGAGCTTTGCCTCCCCGGAGGGCAAGGGTATCTACTATTCTGTCCTGCTCCGGCCCGACCTCCCCCCTGCCGAGGCGGTGAATCTGACTGCCTACGTGGCTGTCGCCGTCTGCAACGGCATTGAAGAAGCTACCGGGGTTCGTCCTCAAATCAAGTGGACCAACGACATCGTCATGAACGGCCGCAAGGTCTGCGGTATTCTGACGGAGATGGCCATTGAGGGAGAGACTGCCGCCCTTCAGTACATTGTCACCGGCATTGGCGTCAATGTGAACCAAACCGCGGAGGACTGGCCGGAGGAATTGAAGGCCATCGCCGGGTCCATCGCTCAGGCGGTGGGGCATCCCGTCCGCCGGGGCAGGCTGGCGGCCTGTCTCTTAAACGCACTGGACAGGGTTTATCTGGACTGGCTGGCGGGAAATCACGCCTCCTATTTGGAGCAGTATCGGAAGGATTGTCTCACTGTCGGCAGGGAGGTCAAGCTGCTCCGTTCCGGCGGGGAAGAGATCGCCACTGCCATCGGCATTGACGATAAGTTCGGCCTCATCGTCCGGCACCCCGACGGCCGTGAGGAGACGGTCACCTCCGGCGAGGTGAGCGTGCGGGGGCTTTATGGGTATGTGTAAGCGGGCGATTCCCCGCTTGGGACTGGCAGGTTGGTAAATCGGGATTTGCGGGGATGGAAAGATGCGATACGGATATTCAAGTATAGATAAAGACAGATTCAGCCTTCATGATTGCCGTGCAGCATCAACTGAATTGAAAGATGAACAATTGATTTTCTTTTTTCCGGATGGATTTTTCTTCGATGATTATTCTGAAGACTGGCCAAACACAGGCAAAGCAGAAGTCGAATTTACGATAGATCCTATGCGTGGCATCACAGTTTATCAATTTATAGAATCAAACGGACAAACCATTCGCAAAGAATTGACACCGGAACATCTGATTGACAAGATCAACGAAGGTGAATGGGAACTCGAGTTTGCCTATCGCTATGACGGTTATGAAGAGATTCTATATACTTGCTGGATATGGCAAAAACATGAGCCGTGGTCATGTGAATGCGAGCTTTGGATTGGAACGAAAGAGAAAACCATTTTCAGATGGAACCTGCCATCTCCGGAAAACGATTAGATATAGAAATTCCAGTTTCACCTACCGGCGCAAAAGAGAGCAGGCTGTTCGCCTGCTCTCTTTGCTCTTTGTTTGATTCAGATCTCCGTAATATCCACCGGCGTGATCTGGTCGCTGTGACCGGCCTTGCGGGCAGTGAGGATCGCCCGGCAGGTGTCGGTGCTGGTGAGGCAGAGGACGGAGTGCTCCACAGCGCTGCGGCGGATCTTCCAGCCGTCGCCGTCCTCCCGCTGGGTGCGGCGGGGGGTGTTGAGGATCATATCCACCACGCCGGACTGGATCATGTCCTCAATGTTGGGATGGGCGTTGCCCAGACGCTCCACCAGCTTGACCTGGACATTCCGCTGGGACAGGTAGGCATGGGTGCCGCTGGTGGCATAGAGCTCCATACCAAGCTCCACCATCTCCTTTGCCAGCTCCGCAACCTCTTCCTTATCCTGATCCTTGACGGTGAGGATGACCTTGCTGCCCTTTCTCGGCACCTTCATACTGGCGCCCTTGAAGGCCTTCAGCAGCGCCTGGGGGAAGGTCTCGGCAAGGCCCAGGCACTCGCCGGTGGACTTCATCTCCGGGCCAAGGTTGGTGTCCACGTCAGTCAGCTTCTCGAAGGAGAACACGGGCATCTTGACGGCATAATACTTGGCCTCGGGGTAGATGTCCACGCCGTAGCCCAGGTCACGCAGCTTCTCACCCAGCATGACCTTGGTGGCAAGGTCAATGATGGGCACGCCCGTGACCTTGGAGATGTACGGGATGGTACGGGAGGAGCGGGGGTTGGCCTCAATGATGTAGACCTCGTCGTGATAGATGATGAACTGAACGTTGATGAGGCCGATGACGCCCAGATGCTTTGCCAGATCTCTGGTGTAGCGGAGGATGGTCTGCTTGTGCTTTTCCTCCACGTTCAGAGGCGGATAGACGGAGATGGAGTCGCCGGAGTGGATGCCGGCACGCTCTACGTGCTCCATGACGCCGGGGATCAGAATGTCCTCGCCGTCAAAGACGCCGTCTACCTCTACTTCCCTGCCCATCAGGTACTTATCCACCAGAATGGGGTGCTCCTGGGTGGTCAGGTTGATGATCTTCATGAAGTCCCGGATATTGTCGTCATTATAGGCGATCTCCATGCCCTGACCGCCCAGCACATAGGACGGGCGCACGAGGACAGGATAGCCGATCTCATTTGCGGCGGCAATGGCCTCTTCGGTGGTGAAGATGGTCTTGCCGGCAGCACGGGGGATCTGGCAGAGATTCAGGATCTCGTCAAACCGCTCTCTGTCCTCGGCGGCGTCTACGCCGTCGGCGCTGGTGCCCAGAATGGGAAGGCCCATATCCGCCAGCGTCTTGGCCAGCTTGATGGCGGTCTGACCGCCGAACTGGACGACAGCGCCCCAGGGCTTTTCCAGCTCCACAATGTGCTCCACGTCCTCCGGGGTCAGGGGCTCAAAGTAGAGCCGGTCGGCAATGTCAAAGTCGGTGGAGACGGTCTCCGGGTTGTTGTTGACGATGATGGTCTCACAGCCCAGCTTTTTCAGCGCCCAGACAGAGTGGACGGAGCAGTAGTCAAACTCAATGCCCTGACCGATGCGGATGGGGCCGGAGCCGAGCACCAGCACCTTCCGCTTGCCGTTTTCTGTGGGGATGGACTCGTTCTCCTGATCGTAGGTGGAATAGTAGTAGGGAGTCTGGGCGTCAAACTCGGCAGCGCAGGTGTCTACCATTTTATAGGTGGGCTGAATGTTGTATCTCCGGCGCAGCTGGCGGATGTCAATGCGGCTGGCGCCGCAGAGCTCTGCAATAAAGGAGTCGGCAAAGCCCACTTCCTTGGCAAAGCGGAGAAGCTTGGCGTCCGGCACGCCCTGGGCCAGCTTGTTCTCCAGCTCCACAATGACGCTGATCCGGTCGATAAACCAGATGTCGATCTTGGTAATGCGGTTGATCTCCTCCGGCGTGATGCCCCGGCGGAGGGCCTCGGCCACCACGAAGATACGCTCGTCATCCACGTCAAAGAGCTTGTCCCAAATTTTCTTGGTGCTCATGGCCTGCAGCTTGGGCAGCCGCAGGGAGTGAACATTCAGCTCCAGAGAGCGGATGGCCTTGAGCAGTGCGTTGGCAAAGCTGTTGCCGATAGCCATGACCTCGCCGGTGGCCTTCATCTGGGTGCCCAGACGGCGGCTGGCGTGGGTGAACTTGTCAAAGGGCAGACGGGGCAGCTTCATGACGCAATAGTCCAGCGTCGGCTCAAAGCAGGCGGTAGTCTTGCCGGTGACAGCGTTGGGGATCTCGTCCAGTGTGTAGCCCATGGCGATCTTGGCCGCTACCTTTGCAATGGGATAGCCGGTGGCCTTGGAGGCCAGAGCGGAGGAGCGGGACACACGGGGGTTGACCTCGATAACGGCGTACTCATAGGACACCGGATTCAGGGCAAACTGGCAGTTGCAGCCGCCCTCGATCTCCAGAGCGGAGATGATGTCCAGTGCGGCGGTACGGAGCATCTGATACTCCTTGTTGGCCAGGGTCTGGGTGGGGGCAACGACAATGGAGTCGCCGGTATGGACGCCCACGGGGTCGATGTTCTCCATGGAGCAGATGGTGATGACGTTGCCGGCAGAGTCCCGCATGACCTCGAACTCGATCTCCTTCCAGCCAGAGATGCAGCGCTCGATCAGCACCTCGTGGACACGGGAGAGATTCAGACCCCGGTCGGAGATCTCCCGGAGCATATGTTCATCGTAGGCGATGCCGCCGCCGGTGCCGCCCAGAGTATAGGCGGGGCGGACGATAACGGGATAGCCGATCTCGTTGGTGAAGTCTACTGCGTCCTCCACGGTGTTGACCACCTTAGAGACGATGCAGGGCTGACCGATGGACTCCATAGTGTCCTTAAAACCCTGACGGTCCTCCGCCTTGCGGATGGAGTCGGCGCTGGTGCCCAGCAGCTTGACATTGTACTTGTCCAGAGTGCCGTCCTCGTAGAGGGCCATAGCCAGGTTTAATCCGATCTGGCCGCCCAGCGTGGGGAGCAGTGCGTCAGGGCGCTCCCGTTCAATAATGGAGACCAGGCTGAAGGTGTTCAGCGGCTCGATATAGACGTGGTCGGCCACATCCTTGTCGGTCATAATGGTGGCGGGGTTGGAGTTGACCAGCACCACCTCCATGCCCTCCTCCTTCAGGGAGCGGCAGGCCTGGGTGCCTGCGTAGTCAAACTCCGCAGCCTGTCCGATGACAATGGGGCCGGAGCCGATGACCAGTACCTTCTTAATGCTCAGATCCTTAGGCATTGCCCATCACTCCCTTCTTGTACTCGGCGATTTGATCGATGAATTCCTGGAACAGATAGTCGGTGTCCACCGGGCCGGGGGAGGCCTCGGGGTGGAACTGGACGGTAAAGACGGGCTTTTGCAGGTATCTCAAGCCCTCCAGCGTCCCGTCATTGACGTTGACATGGCTGATCTCGGCTACGGCGGGGTCGATGGACTCCTCCTCAATGACGTAGCCGTGGTTCTGGCTGGTGATAAAGCAGCGGTTCCGCTTCAGATCCTTCACCGGGTGGTTGCCGCCCCGGTGTCCGAAGCGCATCTTGTGGCTCTTGGCGCCGGTGGCCAGGGCCATAAGCTGGTGGCCCAGGCAGACGGCAAAGACAGGCAGGCCGGACTCATAGAGTTTACGGATCTCTGGAATAATATCCACACAGTCGGCGGGGTCGCCGGGTCCGTTAGAGAGCATGATCGCGTCAAAGTTTCCGGCCAGAACCTGGTCTGCCGGAGTGTGGGCGGGGAAGATGGTCAGATCGCAGCCGTAGTGGACACCCGTTCTACCGTCCCCTCCACCCGGTAGGCCTTCATCTTGGCCATGAGCGCGTTCAGGTCGTAGTTGGCTTCGCAGGTGATGACGCCGTTCATGACGCCCTGAATCCGCAGGATACGGGTCAGCGCTCTGGTGTCAATCTTCTGGATGCCGGTGATGCCGTGGCGGATGAGGTAGTCATTGAGTGTGCTGGTGCAGCGGAAATTGCTGCCCCGCTGGGCCAGGTGGCGGACGATCAGCGCCTCTGCCCAGGGGCGGGTGGACTCGTCGTCTTCGTCGTTGGTGCCGTAGTTGCCGATCAGGGGGTATGTCATAACAACGCCCTGGCCTGCATAGGACGGGTCTGTCAGGATCTCCTGGTAGCCCACCATAGAGGTGTTGAACACCATCTCGCAGACCACTTCTTCGGTACTGCCGATGCTCTCGCCCTCAAAGATGGCTCCGTTTTCCAGGATCAGAGTTGCTTTCATGAATCAAGTCCACCTTTCCGCACGAAAAATGCGGTATACCCCGCATTTTCAAAAAAAGAGAGTAACCCCCACGCAAGGGGCCGCCTTGACGTTCGGTTTACTCTCCTGTTCACGCTGTGTCGCATTGTGCATATATTATCACAATTCGACCTTCCGTACAAGGGTTTCTTTTCGATTCTACGCATCCTCCAAAACTTTCCCGTATATTTTTCCGTTCCTCCTCCACAATAACCAAGAATCATTTTGGCACTGCAAAGCACTGGTTTTCCCGTCGTCGGAAAAGGAGGTCCCTATGCTCATCGCCTTTGCCCGGACCTTTGTCCTATACCTGCTCATCATCATCGGCATCCGTCTGATGGGCAAAAAACAAGTGGGCGAGTTGGAGCCCACTGAGCTGGTACTGGCCATGCTCATGTCCGACCTGGCCGCCGTCCCCATGCAGGATTTCGGCATTCCCCTGCTCTTTGGCGTCGTCCCCATCGTGACCCTTCTGTGCATCACCATGGTCCTCTCTGTTCTCACCATGCGCTCGCTCAGGCTCCGGCTGCTGCTCAGCGGCCGACCCAGCATCATCGTGGAACGGGGCAAACTGCTGCAGAAGGAGCTGGGCAAGACCCGTATGACCCCGGACGAGCTGATGGAGGAGCTGCGCTTGCAGGGCATCACTGACCTCTCCACCGTGAAATACGCCATTTTGGAGACCAGCGGCCGGGTCTCCGCCATTCTCTACTCCAACCGGCAGCCGGCCACACCGGAGCAGCTGGGCATCCAGCTGGAGGAGCCGGGCCTGCCCCTGACCATCGTGGATAACGGTCAGCTATACCCCGACAATCTTCGCCGCCGGGGGCTGAATCGGGCCTGGCTGAGCGAAGAGCTGAAACGCCAGGGCGTACAAAATATCAAGGAAGTCTTTCTCCTCACCGTAGACGAGACCGGGGGAGTATATTTCTCCCGAAAGGATGGAAACGCATGAAACGGCTCATTCTCTCTCTTGCCCTTCTTGCCGCCCTGGCAGGGCTCGGCGCTTGGAACACCAGCCGAATAGACGACAGCTGTCAGCGCACCTGCGCCCTTTTGCGTCAGGCTCAGGAGCGGGGCGAATCAGACGATTGGACCGGTGCGGAAGAGCTGATCCGGGCTGCCTGGGCGGAGTGGAACCAGCGCTCTACCTACCTTTATACTGTTCTTCGCCATGACTACACCGACGAGATCTATACCGAGTTTCACGAGCTGATCGAACTGATCGAGTGGGGCGAAAATCCGGAATACGCCGCCGCCAGCAGCAGACTGATTGCCCAGTTGGAGCATCTCAGCGAGGCAGAACGTCTGACGTTGGAAAATCTGCTGTGATTGGATGCTCCGGCCTTGACTTTTGGGGAAATATGGTGTATGCTAGTAATCACGGTCGCGCTTTCGCACTTTAAAGTGTGAGCTATCCGTTGACAAATGAAAATGAGGTGTCCCCATGAATCACAATCTGATCTCCTATGTACCCAATCTGAAGGTCTTTGACTGCACCCTCCGTGACGGCGGTCTGGTCAACGATTCCTTCTTTACCGACGATTTTGCCAGGGCTCTGTACCAGGCGAATCTCAAGGCCGGTGTGGACTATATGGAATTTGGCTATAAGTGCTCTAAGCAGATTTTTGATTCTGACCGATTTGGCAAGTGGAAGTTCTGCGACGAGGAGGACATTCGGGCCATTGTGGGCGACAATCATACCGACCTGAAGCTCTCTGTCATGGCCGATGTGGGCCGCTGCGACTATCAAAATGACATCATTCCCAAGACGGACAGCGTCATCGACACCATTCGTATCGCCACCTATGTGAATGCCATCCCCACCTGTATCGACATGATCGAGGACGCAAAGAACAAGGGCTATGAGACCACTGCAAACATCATGGCTGTTTCCAAGGTCAACGGGGATGATCTGAAAAACAGTCTGGAGCTTCTGGGCCAGTCCGATGTAGATGTGATCTACCTGGTGGACAGCTTTGGTTCCTTCTATCCTGAGCAGATCCGCCGTCTCACCGACCAGTATATGGAGATCTGCACCAAGTACGGCAAGAAGATGGGCGTCCACGCCCACAACAACCAGCAGCTGGCCTTTGCCAACACTCTGGAGGCCATGAACAAGGGCGACGGCGCCACCTATCTGGATGCCACCGTCAGCGGCCTGGGCCGGGGCGCCGGCAACTGCCACCTGGAGATGCTGCTCAGCTTCCTCCGCAACCCCAAGTACAAGACCATTCCTGTCCTCAAGTTCATTGAGAAGTACATCCTTCCTCTCCGGGAGCAGGGTCTGGTCTGGGGCTACGATGTCCCCTATCTCCTCACCGGCCAGCTCAATGCCCATCCCTCCTTTGCCATCAAGTTCATCAAAGAGGGCCGGCAGGACTACTACAATTTTTTCCACGAGCTGATTGATGACACCTTATAATACCATCATTTAAAATGCATACAAATATGCCCCCGATGCGACTTGGTCGCATCGGGGGCATGTGATTTAGGTGCGAACTCGGACAAGGCGGCTCCGCCGGGGTTCTGGGGCCGGCACGCCGTGGACTGCCAGATGTATCACGCCGAAGAGTGCGAAGGCGCAGAGCACGTCCAGAACGGAGTGCTGTTTGAGGAACATAGTAGAGAGGATGATGGAGATGCTCAGCGTGGAGCACAGGGCGTAGCAGATTGGATGCCTGTCCCTCAGGCGGCAGCGAACCAGAGCGGACTGGGCCGCCAGTGTGGCATAGACGTGGATGCTGGGGCAGACGTTGGTGCTGGTGTCTGTGGCCCAGACCCGACTCGTCATCCAGGTAAAGATGTTTTTGCCCGGATCAATGGCAGGCCGCAGGTCCAGTCCCGTATAGAAAAAGCTGTACAGGATCAGGCAAACGGTAAAGCCGCCGAAGAGCAGCGCCGCAAAGCGGTAATACTCCCCTTTCGGCCGATTCAGGATCAGGTATGTAACCACCGCTCCAATGTAGAAAAACCAGAGCAGATAGGGGATGACGAAGTACTCACAAAAAGGGATCATCCGGTCCACATGGAGCTGGACGATGGTGCATTCGGACGGATCTCTTGCCTCAAGAGCCATAAACCAGGGCAGATAGATGGCAAAATAGCTCAGCGTCCATACAGGCGGCAGATTTGCAAATCGTTTCATCTTGTCTCTTCTCTCTACGAAATTCTTTTCCGGCTCTGTGCCGGATACAGACAGCATTATAGCCGGAAAACATGGCGAATACAACGAAAAGAAGATAAAGGTTTCTTAAAAATCG
The DNA here is from genome assembly GCA_900314485.1 of uncultured Eubacteriales bacterium. Lineage (GTDB taxonomy): Bacteria > Bacillota > Clostridia > Oscillospirales > Oscillospiraceae > Onthomonas. The sequence continues at coordinate 36,079 of OMVL01000039.1, read as the reverse complement.
TTGAGATTTGGCGAAACACCGACAAAGAAAGCCGTATTAGACCTTGGCTTCCGCCTTCTCGACCTCATCATACTCAAATCGACAATAATCGTATGCGTTGATCACGGTGGTATCCCCCAGCTCGGTCCGCTGGGGGATGTTGTGACCGTAATTTTTATGGATATGGCCGTGAACGAAGTAGGCGGGACGGTATCGCCGGAGCAGCTTGTTAAAGCACTCAAAGCCCCGGTGGGACATGGATTCAAAGTCATTCAGGTGCCGGGCGGGGGCGTGAGTCACCAGAATGTCAAATCCCTTGTGTCTCCACAGTTTGGGCAGCAGGCGCAGGATCCGCCACCGCATGGTCTGTTCCGTATACATATACCGGCCGTTCCCATAGCGGTAGGAGCCGCCCAGTCCCAGGATGCGGACACCCTGATAGACAAACAGCTTGTCATCGATGCAGATACAGCCCTCGGGGGGCTTTTCGTGGAAGTCTTCGTCATGGTTTCCATGGACATAGAGCACAGGGCAGTGGGCCATGGTCACCAGAAATTCCAGGTAAGAGCGGTGCAGATCACCGCAGCCAAGGATCAAGTCGTACTCGTCCAGCTTACCCGGCGTATAGAAATCGTAAAAATATCTTGCCTCTACATCGGCAACAGCCAGTATTTTCATCTCCTACTCCCGCTCACTTTCCCGTTTCTGACATATTCTCAGTCTCTTTGACTTCCGGTTCGGCAGCGTCCGCCGTCCGCTTGGCCGCCGGCTCTACACCTACCATGTCTACTGTGGCCTTTCCGGTGGTGGTCAATTCACTGTAGACAGGGATCGTTCCCTCCACATTATCCACCAGATAATCCATATTGATGATCTCCTCCAGGCTGAGATCCTCGTTGGCTTTGCCAATGGTCTCCCCCGACTGGGTGTGGAGCACGCCGCTGAATGGGTTGCAGGTGCCGGAGCAAATGCCGGTTTTAAAGTATCCTGCCAGCTTGCGTACGCTCTCAGGCACCGCCTCGGAGCAGGCAAAATCCACGACGCCCTCGGCCATGCCCCAGTAGTAGTTGAGGGCTTTACTGCTGCTCTCATACTCGTTCTGGAGGGATTTGTCAAGAATACGCCGCAAAATCTTTTCATAGTAGACGCCCCACTGCCAGATGGGCACCGCCAGCATCTGCTGACCTTCCTCGGTGATGCGGGAGAGTCCGAAGGAGGTATTGTCCCGGTCGGCCTGCTTGGCCAGATCCTGGGAGGAGATGAGCTGGATGCCCCGGTCCGTGAGTCGCTGAATGGCGGACTTGCCGCCGCCGATAGAGGACCATTCCAGATAGACCTTCGCTCTGGGATTGACCATCTGAACGCCCAAGGCAAAGGCATTGATACCGGCAATCTGGCCAAAGATGGGATAGTCGCAGACGTAACCCACCCGGCCGTCCTCTGTCAAAGTGCCGGCAATGACGCCGGTGATAAACTTCACCTCGTACATCCGGGCGTAATAGGTCCGCACATATCGGTGAGAGGTGTTCAGTGAGCAGTTCATAATGGTCACATCCGGGTGGTCCACCGCCGCCCGAAGACTGGCGGGGAGCAGACGGGGAGATGTGGTAAAGACCACATTGTTGCCCTCTGCAATGACCTGCTCCAGTACGCTCTGGGGATCGTCCTCCATCACGTCCAGATAGGTCTCAGTGATGATCTGTCCGTTAAACAGGGTCTGAACATGCTGGCGGCCCAGGTCGTGGCCATTGGTCCAGCCGGAGGTCTCCGGGTTTTTGTCATAGAGGAAGGCCACATGGAGGGTCTTGGAGCCGGTCACCGGCAATACCCGTGCCAGGATACTGGGTTTTTTCTCCTCCGGCGGGGTGAGCTTCAGCTCGATGGGGGATTCCTCCTGTTGAAGGGCTACCTCCTCCCACATTTTGGCGATATTCTTTTTGATCTCTGCAATGCTGCTGTCACAGAGGGCTTCGTAGCCATAGACCTTAATATAGGCCAGCATGGCGTCGCCCACGGTGGAGTCCAGCTTTTTGCCGCCCTTGGCCTCGTAGGCCTCACGGAAGGCATAATAAACCTTTTTGAAGCGGCTCCTGTCCTCATCGGTCCAGGCCTCCTCCGCCTCCTTCCCCATCTCGGTCTGGAGTTTGGCGTAGCTGCCCTTTTTGGAAAATTCAATAAAGTTTACTTTACTATAGCGGTAAAATGAGACGAACTCATAGTAGATCTCGTTTTCGGTCTCCCCGTTCTGCTCCGGCAGGATGCGGGTGACGTGAGCGGAAATGACCACTGCGCCGAAGAATTTCAGTACGCTGACCCGTTTATTGCCCTCTTCCACATAGAAGCGGTTCATATATTCATACACCTTGATGGGGTCACGGATCCCCTCTTTCAGGTGTGCTTGACAGAGCTTCTCCCATTTCGTCGCAAACTCCGTATTCTCAGCAAGCAGCGGCATAAAGTTCCGGGCAAAGGAAGTGGTTCTGCCCTTGGTCTTGGTGCCGACAATGAATTCCGCAGGGACCTGTACCAGCCCCAGATCAACGCCTGTGGCAGTCCCATCCCGGGAGACGATGTCGTCAAACGCCGGGAGGCAGGGCTCAACGCCTGCGTCTACACAGGCACGGTACTCCTTCTGTCCCAGCTTTAATGCGTCGCCGTAATACGTTTCCGTCATGAGATCGCTCCTTTCATACTAGATTACGGTCCGGAGCGCATTGCCCCAAACTCAGCTCTATTTTAAATTGCCCTTTCCCCCTTTTCAATCTCCAAAAGATAGAAAAGTCCCGCCCTAAGTCCTGCAACTCAGGGCGGGATGCATAAAAAACTGACGTTCGGTCTAGGGATTCAGCAGATCGGAACTTATGCTAAACTCTGTTCGTTCAGCGCCTGATCTCAGAAGTTGTACTCCTTGGCAACAGGAGCATCGGCATCGGCGGACTCCTTGTCGAACCAGATCAGGTTGTTGCCGGTAGCCTTGTCAAACAGCTGGATCAGGTTGGGCTTGGCGGTGAAGTTGACGGTAGCGCCCATGGAGACGTCCACAGTCAGATCCACGGTGGGGATGACCATGACGACCTCATCGTCATTGCTGCGGGCATGGAGGTTGACCTCAGAGCCCAGCATCTCGTTGACCTCGATCTTGGCGGTCAGCTCGCCCTCGCCCACGGTGATGTGCTGGGGACGGATGCCGGCGATAATGTCGGTGGGCTGCTGGTTGTTGGCCTTCAGCGCCTTCTGCTGGAACTCATCCAGCTCGAAGTCCACGCCACGGATCTCCGCATAGTACTTGCCGCCCTTGAAGACCAGCTTGCAGTTATCAAAGAAGTTCATGACAGGCATGCCGATGAAGCCGGCGACGAACAGGTTGACGGGCTTGCCGAACAGATCCTGAGGAGTGCCGATCTGGTTCACATAGCCGTCCTTCATGATGACGATACGGTCAGCCAGGGTCATAGCCTCGGTCTGGTCGTGGGTGACGTACATAAAGGTGGTGTCAATGCGCTGACGCAGCTTGATGATCTCGGCACGCATCTGGTTACGGAGCTTTGCGTCCAGGTTGGACAGGGGCTCGTCCATCAGGAAGACCTTGGGGTCACGGACCATGGCGCGGCCGATGGCGACACGCTGACGCTGACCGCCGGACAGAGCCTTGGGCTTACGCTCCAGATACTGGGTGATGTCCAGGATCTCAGCGACCTCACGGACCTTCTTGTCAATCTCTGCCTTGGGGACCTTCTTCAACTTCAGAGCGAAGGCCATGTTGTCATAGACGGACATGTGGGGATACAGAGCGTAGTTCTGGAAGACCATGGCGATGTCACGGTCCTTGGGAGCCACGTCGTTGCAGAGCTTGCCGTCGATGTACAGCTCACCGTCGGTGATGTCCTCAAGACCTGCGACCATACGCAGGGTGGTGGACTTACCGCAGCCGGAGGGACCGACCAGAACGATGAACTCCTTGTCCGCGATCTTCAGGTTGACGTCGTGAACGGCGGTCACCTTGTTGTCGTAGACCTTCTTCAGACCTTTGATTAATACTTCAGACATACTTTCCGACTCTAGCGACCCGGCCTCCGCCAAAATCGCCTCATGGCTACCCGTATAGGGTATGCCACATTACGACAGGTCTCCACACTGCCGCACCGCGAGCCTACGGAATTTTATTCCTCCTTTTTAAAATGTACAGAGTGCCATAGAGTGGAGTGGCCCTCCGCCATTGGAATAACAATGCCAGTTGTCTGGGGCAGAACATGCGCCCACCCAGTTACTAAATATTATACTGTCTTTTCAAGAATTGTCAAGCACTTTTCCGCAACACGTTCAATTCTTTCCGGGTCACGCCAGCGGGCAGCGGATAAGATAACTCTTGCCGGCAGGGACAGTGATCTCCGCCGTGCGGTCATCGGCCTCAGCGCTTTCAAAGGCATCGCCGAAGATGTCACGACGGTCGGCAGGCAGCACTGCGCCGATGCTGCCCAGGGCGACGGGAATCGCTCTCTCCTCGTCCTCTCCGGAGACCACAGCCACCAGCGCTTCCCTGTCGTCGAAGCGGGCCAGGACGATGCTCCGCCCCTCGGCATAGAGGAACTTCATGCCGCCCTCCTTCATGGCGTCATGCTCCAGCTTCAGGTGGGCAAGGGTCCGGTAGAACCGGAAGTGCTCCGTATTTTGAAAATCCCGATGCCAGGGCATGGGGAAGCGGCAGCCCTCGTTGTTCTCTGTCCAGCCGTCTACCGCCGCCTCATCGCCGTAGTAGATGGAGGGCGTGCCCACCAGCATAAACTGGAGGATAACCGCAGCCCGGTAAGCGTCCCGGGTGACGGAATCGTGGTTATGCACACGGGAGACATCGTGGCTGTCTATGAGATTAAACTGATTTTGGGCCACCACGAAGGGGATCTTGGCCAGGTGCTGGAGCACACGGGCCTTGACGTCCTGCGCCGTCATGTTGTATTTGATCTGCACCTCACGGACCAGCTCATTCCGCTCGCCGAAGGGATCAGGCAGGCCGATGAACCGGCGCAGCACTCTGGCACAGCCATAGTAGTTCATGGGAGAATCCCACTCGCCTCCCTGGAGATAGTGGCCGCAATCGCCCCAGTCCTCCGCCAAAATATAGGCCTGAGGATTCTCCTCCTTGATGGCCGCACACAGCTCCGGCCAGACCTCGTGGGCCAGCTGGATCTCGTCGTTGCGGGCAAAGACGTCCGCCACGTCAAAGCGCCAGCCGTCAATGTTGTAGGGAGGCTTGAGCCACTTGCGGATGACGGAATTTTCGCCCCGGTAGACGATATTGCGCAGCGCATCAGAGGTGTAGTTCAGGGTGGGCAGGGTGTCTACCCCCGCCCATGCCTTATACTCGTTGGTGCCGGGCTTGAAGAAGTAGTAGGAACGCTCCTCGGAGTCCGGGTTGTTGTAGGCGCCGATGCTCTTGTCGAAGTGGAGACCGTCCCGGTTAAACCACTTATGTCCGATGCCGGTGTGGTTGATGGAGATGTCAATGACCAGCTTCATGCCGTTTTCATGCAGCGCCTTGGATAGCTCCGCCAACGCCTCGTCACCGCCGAAGTGCTTGTCCACGTGGAAATAGTCGATGCAGTCATACTTGTGGACAGAGGGGGCCTCAAAGATGGGATTGATGTAAAGGGCAGTGACGCCCAGTTCTTTCAAATAGGGGATCTTGTCCTGAATTCCCTTCAAATCGCCGCCGAAGAAGTCCATGCAGAACCCCTGCTCGTACTGTAGGGGCCTGTCGCTCCAGCTCGCCATATGGGTGCAGTCGTGACCGTCCATCTTATACTCCCCGGTCTGCACGTCGTTGGACGGGTCTCCGTTGCAGAAGCGCTCGGGGAAGATCTGGTAAAAGACGGCGGACTTGACCCACTTGGGCTGGCGGTAGTTGGTCAGCAGGACGAAGTCATAGGTATGGTCGGGGATGTAGGTGGTAATTTGCAGCTGAGTATAGTAGTAGATGATGTCATCGCAGATCAGATAGAAATGGTACTGCATCCGGGGCTCGGTCATTTTGAGCTTGGCCTCATAATATGCAAGGCCGTGTTCCACCTTGTACTTTTTCGCCTCCGCCAAATGCTCTATGCCGTTGGGGATGGCACGCACAATAACATGGCGCACCGGGGCGTCGTCGTACATCCGGATGCGGACGGCGACCTCCTCCCCCAGCTCCGGCTCGGGGTTGGAGACAAAGTAGCTGCTGCCGTCACTGTATACGCTTTCCAGCCATTTTTCCATGGTCGTTCCTCCGTCTGTTTACCGCTTTGCATAGCGGATCATCCGCTTGATGCCGGCCCGGAAGGGCTTGATTTCGTCCAGGCTCTTCAGCTGCCACTCCCAGTTGGGACTGCCCACAGTGCCGGGGCTGTTCAGCCGGGCCTCGTCGTCCAGCTCCAGCAGGTCCATGAGAGGGATGATCGCATAGTCCGCCTGGCTGTGCAGGACGTAGTGGAGCATCCGGTAGGACAGGCTCTTGCCCTTTTTGCCCTCTTTGCGGAGGATCTTGTCCACCTTGGCCCGCTCCGCCTCAGAAAGGTCCTTGTACCAACCCAGGACGGTCTGGTTGTCGTGGGTACCGGTGTAGATGACCTGATTCTTAGCCTGTGCGTCCGGGTCCTCCAGAGTGAATTCGGCGATATTCATGCCGGGAAGACCGAAGGCGTCTCTCAGCTCCAGCACCTCGGGCCGCAGGTCGCCCAGGTCCTCGGCGATGATCCAGGCATCGGGCAGCTCCTCAAAGATCTTATTGAAAACGGCATAGCCGGGAGCCTCGATCCAGTCGCCCTCAATAGCGGTGGGGCAGGAGGAGGGGATCTTCCAATAAGTATCAAAGGCACGGAAGTGGTCAATGCGGATGATGTCATACAGCCGGCAGCTGTAGCGGATACGGTCTACCCAGAACTGAAAGCCGTTTTTCTCCAGCGTCTCCCAGTTGTAGATGGGATTGCCCCAGCGCTGGCCGGTGGGACTGAAGTAGTCGGGGGGCACGCCGGCGATGAAGTCGGGATTGCCCCGCTCGTCCAGCAGGAAGTTCTCTCTCCCCTGCCACACATCCAGAGAGTCGATGCCCACATAGAAGGGGATGTCGCCCACCATAAAGATGCCCTTGCTGTTGGCATAGGACTTCAATGCGCTCCACTGCTTGCGGAACGTGTACTGGAGGAACATCTGGAAACGGATCTCCTCCTCAAAGGGGCTGATGTCAAACTCTTTTTTGATGATCCAGTCCCGCTGCTCCTCCGGCCACTCGTTCCAGCAGCGCATGCCGTTGTTCTTTTTCAGGGTGACAAAGACGGCATAGGGATAGACCCAGCTCTCGGCGCAGAAGGCGTCAAACTCCGCCTTCTCCTTCTGTTGGCGGTCAAATTCAGCAAAGGCAGCCTTGAGATAGGGCAGCTTATAGGCTCTGGCCTTGTCATAGTCCAGTCTGCCGGCAGAGGGCAGGCCCGTCCGGTCTCCCGTCAGGTAGCCCTCCTCCTTCAGCAGCTCCAGATCCACATACAGCTCATCGCCTGCGTAGGAGGAGTAGGGCTGATAGGGGCTGTTGCCGTAGCCCAGGGGGTTCATAGGCAGGACCTGCCAGATCTTGAATCCGGCATCTGCCAGAATATCCACGAACTGATAGGCGGTCTTGCCCAGGCTGCCCACGCCGTCGTCTGAGGGCAGGGACGCCACAGGCATGAGCACGCCCGCCATTCTGGATACTTCACGCTTCATTTTCATAGTCATCGCTCCCATATTTTGATCTTTGATGGAATGATTAGCTTACGCCGTCCCGACATAGCATCAGGACGGCGCAGTGTCGCTGAGTCATTTACTCCTCCGGCTTTTCCTCGTTCTGCTCGGGCAGGCGGCCGTACAGCCAGTTCAGCTCTCTCAGCCGGTTGATCACCTCGTCATTGAGGGCGTTCATCCGGACACGCCAGGACCAGTTATGGTCGCCCATAGTGCCGGGGGCGTTCATCCGGGCATCGCCGCCCAGGCTCAGAACGTCCTGGATCTGGGCCATGGCCAGAGAGCAGACACTGCCCCAGGCGCCTGCCATGGCGCCCCAGCTGACGCCGGATTGCTCATTCAGATGCAGATAGCGCCGGGCGAAGTCCCGCTGGCCCTCGTTTGCAATGGTGTAGTACCACTGGACAAAGGTGGGAGTGTCGTGAGTACCGGTATACATGACAGAGTCGGGAATGCAGTTGTGGGGCAGGAAGGAGCTCTGGTCCGCCAGGGTGTTGAAGGCGTCTACCAGCACACGCATGCCGGGGATGCCGGTGCCCTTGATAAAGGCAGTGGCTTCCTTGTCCAGCTCGCCCAGATCCTCCGCAATAAACTCGGCGGTGGGAACGTGCTTATGAATGGCGTTTAAGAGTTTCATGCCGGGGCCGTACTTCCATTCGCCGGTGAGGGCGCTGTCGGACCAGCTGGGAATCTGCCAGTATGTATGGAAGCCGCGGAAGTGGTCGATGCGGATGACGTCATAGAAGGCGTTGGTCCGGCGGATGCGGTTGCACCACCACTGATAGCCGTCCGCCTCGTGGGCGTCCCAGTCATAGATGGGATTGCCCCAGAGCTGACCGGTGGCGGAGAACATGTCCGCAGGCACGCCGGCCACATAGTCCAGCTCCATAGTCTCCCGGTTGATCCTGAACATGTCGGGATGGGTCCACACATCCACAGAGTCAGCGGAGACATAGAAGGGAATGTCACCGATGATCTGGATGCCGTTATCGTTGGCGTATTGCTTCAGCGCACGCCACTGCTTGGCAAACTGGTACTGGCAGAAGGCATGGTAGCCGATCTCGTCCTTCAGGGTCTCCCGATACCAGTTCATGGCATCCTCATCCCGGTGGAGCAGGTTCTTGTCCGGCCATTGGAGCAGAGGCACGCCGAAGTGGTTCGAACAGGCCTTGAACAGAGCATAGTCCATCAGCTCGCCGCCGTCCTCATTGACAAAGGCATAGACCTCGTTCATCAGCTCCGGGCTTGCGTTGCGGTAGGCTTTGTGCAGAAGATTCTCGTGGACCTCGTACACCCAGGGATAGTTCACCCGGTCCACGTCGTAATACTTATAGGGTTCCAGATCCCACCAGCTCAGCAGGCCCTCGTCCACCAGAGTGGGCAGGTCGATAAACAGGGGGTTGCCCGCCGCAGAGGAGGGGGACATGTAGGGGGATGCGCCGCCGCCGGGAGGGACCAGGGGCAGCAGCTGCCAGTAGCGCTCGCCGGCGCGGTGGAGAAAGTCTACGAAGAGACGGGCTTCTCTGCCCATGGAGCCAATGCCGAACTCACCGGGCAGGGAGGAAATGTGCATCAAAATGCCGCTGGAACGAGGAAACATAGAATCAAATCCTTTCTTGTAGCAGGTCAGCGTTTTGCTCCGCTCTGGGACGATGCCCCAGCTTTTCCAGTGCGGCGTCGCCTTATCATTTCCCGGCTCAGCAGCCTGTTCAGCGCCTTCATTTGCCGGGAAAACGGGTGCAAAAAACGATTCGATTTGCTTGTATCAGTATACCCGTTCCCGTCTACTTTTGTCAATCATTTTTCATTATTTTGACATTCTTCCCACCCAACTCCTCTTTCCCTTTGAGATGTACCGGTTTTCCCTCCGTTTTCCGGGGTATGTTCCTGCTTCTTTCTTCATAGAGTGTGGAGAAAGGAGCGGATGACCTGTGAAAATTTTTGTCTTACGCCGCCAAATGCTCACCGTCGCCGCCTGCGCCGTAGCGGCGTTGGGAATGTTCTGGCTGGTAAGCCACCCCAATGCCGTAGGCGCGGCGGCAACTGTGCGGCAGCTTCCCATCTACTGCGTCCAGTCGGAGGAAAAGGTAGTGGCCCTCACCTTTGACGCCGCCTGGGGCAACGAGGACACCCAGCAGCTCATTGATATTCTGGGCCAATACAACGTCCCGGCCACCTTTTTCCTGGTGGGAGACTGGGTAGACAATTACCCGGAGTCGGTAAAGGCACTCTCCGACGCCGGGCACTCTGTCCAAAATCACTCCAACACCCATCCCTATCTCACCCAGTGTTCCGCAGATACGATCATGTCCGAGTTAAACGGCGGCCCACCCTGATCCGCCCGCCGTACGGGGATTACAATGACACGGTGGTGAATACCATCCGCTCCATGGGCATGGAACCCATCCAATGGGATGTGGAGCATTCCCACACAGAGGAAAGTCCCTATCCCTCAAGGGAAAGCGCCATTTCTCTGCCGGGCGGCCGATTCCAGATTGATTGTACCCCGATGATGTGTTATCATAATGCGTGCTGAACAAAAACGAGAGAAAGAAGCGCGGAATACATATGATAGGGCTTGGGACACTGATCAATACGGGAAGCATCGTGGCCGGGGGTCTGCTGGGCCGGCTGTTTGGAAGATTTTTGCAGATACGGCACCAGGAATCGCTGAATATGGCCTGCGGCGTCAGCGTTTTGTTTATCGGCGTTGCAGGGGCGATGCAGGGCATGCTGTCCATTGACGGCTCGTCGCTGAGCAGCGGGCGGTCCATGTTTGTGGTCCTCTGCCTTGCCTTGGGTGCTCTGATCGGAGAGATCATCAATATTGAAGATCGGTTTGATGCCTTCGGGACCTGGCTGAAGGCAAAAACCGGCAACGAGGGGGACAAGGGCTTTGTGAACGGCTTTGTCACCGCCTCCCTCACCGTCTGTATCGGAGCGATGGCCATTGTCGGCGCCATACAGGACGGGATCCTGGGGGACTATTCCATTCTTGCCGTCAAATCCATTCTCGACCTGATCATCATTGTTGTGATGACCTGTTCTATGGGAAAGGGATGCGCCTTTTCCGCCATTCCCGTATGTCTGTTTGAGGGAACGATCACACTGCTTGCAAAGCTGATCCGGCCCATCATGGCAGAAGCAGCCCTGCAAAACATCTCTCTGATCGGTTCCATCCTGATCTTCTGTGTGGGGCTCAATTTGGTATGGGGCAAAAAAGTCCGTGTGGCAAACATGCTCCCGGCTGTCATTTTGGCAGTGATCGCCGCATTTCTGCCCATCGGGCTGTAACACAGGTCAACGAAAAAGAACATCATCCCGCTCGCCCTTTGGCCATGCAGGATGATGTTCTTTTTTGGTCAGTCATATAGCTCCAGGATCTCCCATTCATACCTGCCCTCCCGAATGCGGAATGCATTTAGGTTCGGGGCGATGCGGGACTGGAGAGAGAGGATCATATATGTGGCGCCGGGATCATAGGCCAGACGGACATCCTCCGCCGAGGGGCGGGAGGGCGTCTCCGGGTGGGAGTGCCAGTTGCCCAGAGGGCGAAGTCCCCTGGCTCGCATATCCTTGATGGCTGCCAGTTGCTCCCTTGGATCCATGGAAAAGTGCTCGTTGGAGGCATCCACGTTGGTCAGCAGATAGACCTCCCGAATATCCCGGACGCCGTCCTGCTCCACACCGGCCAGCAGGCCGCAGGCCTCGTTGGGGTAACCCGCCTCAGCGTGCCGGAGGATCTTCTGAAAATGCTCGCCTGAAAGGCGGACTTTGGTCGCTTGGCTCATGGCGCTCAGCCTTTCTTCAGCTCACAGACCGCCTGCTCGTAGTCGATCAGCTGGGTGATCGTGGGGTGATCGCCGCAGACCGGGCAGTTTGCCACATGGGCAGGCAGCTTGACGGTGTGGAAGTTGTTGGTCAGTGCGTCATAAGTCAGCAGCTTACCGGTCAGCAGTTCCCCTGCCCCGGTGATGAATTTTACCGCCTCCATGGCCTGCAGGCAGCCAATGACGCCCGCCATAGCGCCGATGACGCCCGCCTGCTTGCAGGTGGGAACGGCGTCCTTGGGAGGGGGATTTTTGAATACGCACCGATAGCAGGGGCCCTCGCCGGGCACATAGGTCATGAGCTGACCCCGGAAACGGATGATACCCGCGTGGCAGAAGGGCTTTTGGGCCATGACGCAGGCGTCGTTGATGAGAAATTTGGCGGGAAAATTGTCTGTGCCGTCCAGAACGAAGTCGTAGTCCTTGATAATATCCAGAATATTATAAGAGGAGATAAACTCGTGATAGGTGACCACTTTGACATCCGGATTGATGGCCTCCATGGTCTCTCTGGCGGATTCCACCTTGGGCTTGCCCAGATCGTTGGTAGAGTGGATCACCTGCCGCTGAAGGTTGGAGAGATCCACCGCATCTGCGTCCGCAATACCGATGGTGCCCACGCCGGCGGCAGCTAAGTACATCGCAGCCGGAGCGCCCAGACCCCCGGCGCCGATGATGAGCACCTTGGCGTTCAGCAGCTTCTTCTGGCCCCGGACGCCGATCTCCTTGAGGATGATGTGCCGGGAATACCGCTCCAGCTGTTCGTTGGAAAACGCCATTACCGTCCGCCTCCCATAAAGTAGAGGAACTCTACCGTGTCGCCGTCCTTGAGCACAGTGGTCTCCCGGTCTGCCGTCTGGATAAAGTCATCGTTTACCGACACACTGACATACAGGGGCATCTCCACCTTTTCCGCCTCAATCAGCTGGGCTACCGTGGTGCCCTCGGGGTATTCCTTGATGTTTCCTGCGATGTTGAGTTTCATATGCAAGTGCTCCTTTCAGGGGGTAATAACCTATTAACCTATCTGTTAGATTCGAAATTTATCATACCAAAGCGGGGAAATATTTCAACATATGCGGCGAAAATCAAAACTGAGTCTGTGAATTTTGAATTTATTCCGGTGCGCCATCTAAACGCTCTGCCCTTTAGGACTGTCCTGTCTGCTCCATTTTGGATTTATTTCAAAAATCTATGACTCATTTTTAGAGTTGACAGATCGTATTGACTTACTGTAAGGATGGGCGTATAAATGGAGTCAGCAAATAAACCTATAAACCAACCAGGATAAAAGGGAATGATACAAGATGGCACGAATGCATCCGTGTTGCGATATGTCCGCCCCCTCTTGTAATCAGCGTCCTGTGGTTTGTCGAAACGGGAGCCGTCTGCGCTGACCCAGGCGTGTCAGGCGGCATAGTATGGCAGATACACGAGACAAGTGCGTGTGTCTGTTTTTTTATGCAGAAACGGAGGTCTAAAATATGTCAATTGAATTGGACGAGATCAAGAGCATCAGCGCAGAGGAGTTTGGAGCGCTGGATCAGAGCAAGGTAACGGTTCTGGACCTGCGGGAGTCGGCAGAGGTGCTGATCCACCCCATTCCCGGAGCTGTCAACATTCCCTTTGATAAGATCTATACGGATCTGGACACCATCCCAAAAGATAAGCCGGTCTATGTCATCTGCCGGACGGGAGACTGGAGCGAAGAAGTGGCGGAGATTTTACAGGATCGGGAGTACGAGGTCTACAACGTGGCGGGCGGCTTCCAGGCTTATCGGGCGTATCTGGAGCAGGCCGCCCCTCTGGTCATTGATGCCAGGGACCTGCGCTGCCCCGGCCCCATTGTCAAGGTCTCTGACACCATCCGTGACCTGCCTGTGGGCAGCAGGGTGGTTGTAGAGGCCACGGAGGAGGCTTTTCAGTCGGACATTCAGGTCTGGTGCGACCGCACCGGCCACGACCTGACCTCCCTGACCAGAGAGGACGGCATCATTCGGGCCGCCATTACCAAGCGGGATGGGGCTCAGCCCACGGCGGCCTCTGCCGGCAACGACAAGACCTTTATCGTTTTCAGCGGCGATTTGGATAAGACCATCGCATCCTTCATTCTGGCAAACGGCGCCGCCTCTATGGGCCGCAAGGTGACCATGTTCTTTACCTTCTGGGGGCTAAACATCCTGCGCCGGCCGGAGAAGGTCTCAATCGCCAAGAGCTTTATTGAGAAGATGTTCGGCATTATGATGCCCAGAGGCACCAAAAAGCTGGGGCTGTCCCGAATGAATATGGGCGGCGCCGGGTCCAAAATGATTCGGGGCATCATGAAGAAGAAGGGTATCCTGTCTCTGGAGGAGCTGATCGACAGCGCCAGAGCCCACGGCGTCCGGCTGGTGGCCTGCCAAATGTCCATGGACATTATGGGCATCCATCAGGAGGAGCTGATCGACGGGGTGGAACTGGGAGGCGTCGCCACCTTCATCGGTTCCGGCGAGCAGTCGGACATCAGCCTGTTTATCTGAGTTAAGGGAGTGAATCACGATGAAACATCTATACCTGCGGCGCTCGCTGGCGCTGCTGCTGGCGATCCTGCTGATTGCGGCGCTTGTGCCGCCTGCCTTTGCGGAGGATGCCCCAAGCGTTTCCCTGGACGTCTCTCAGATCATCGACGGCGTTGACTCTGACGGCACTCAGGCCCGGCTGGATGTGACGGCGACGGGGCTGGGAGATGACAGCTACACCGCCTATTTCTACTATCGGAGAGGCACCGGCAGCTATTCCAGTAAGTCCGTCGCCCTCTCAAATGCCGGCACCGCTTCCTATACCTATTCCGCCTCGGGCACGGCCGCCGGAAACAGCTACACATTTTACGCAGTGGTAAAGGACTCTGACGGACAGGAGCTGGCAAGGAGCGAGACAAAGAACATCACTGTGGTCAAACCCTCCATCAGCTCCGGTTCTGTCACGACCACGGACTCCTATGAGGGCCAGAGCACAGGCACGATCACGGTTGCGGGCGCATTTGCGTTCCTTGCCTGCTATCCCAGCGGCAAATATCCTGCCGACGCTGCAAAAGTGACCGGAACCACAGTCTCCGGCCTTGGGGCAGGGCAGTATTACGTCTTTGTGCCCGCCTATTCTGACGGGGATACCTTTTATGTGAAATCGTCCGCGTCACGAGCGACGGTAGAGGAGACAGCGGCGCCCCATTACACCGTGACCCTCCAATCAGACGCCAACAGCGCATGGTCGGCGGAGAAAGAGACCGTAGAGGTCATTCAGGGGTCGGATACTACCCTGACCTACAAGGTCAGTGCCACCGGAGACTATCTTTTGGACGCCGTCACCGCCGCCCCGGAGGCAAATGCCAAGGTGGCCGTCACGAAAACCAGCGACACCGTATGGACGGTGGCGGTTTCTGAGATCAAGGGTGATGTGACCGTCAAAGCCAGCGCAAAGCCTATTCCGGAGTACACCGTCACGCTGGCGCAGGACGCGCGAGTGAATTGGTCCAATAACGGAGGCAAGGACAGCTTTCCCATCAAAACAGCCGGAACAAAGTCTGTCTATGTGAAGCCGTCAGACAGTGACCGATACTATATCTCAGGCGTGACCGTCACTCCCGAGGACAGTGCTGAGATCTCCTACTCCTCCACCGGAGAGGTCTTTGTCCAGAATGTCACGGCGGATGTCACCCTGACCCCTGTGGTGGTGGAAAAGAGCATCCCCTCCACCGTCGAGGTGGTCTCCTACCGCTTCAACGAAAACGGCATTTACAGCGAGGAGAACCCGTACATTCAGACCACCTTCACGGTGATCGTAAAAGACCAGTACGGCGAGATCGTTCCCGGTACGAAGGTCTATTTTAAAGACGATGAACGAGAGGTCTCCGCCACCCAGACGAGAACAACGGGAGCAGACGGGACTGCGGCCTTTACCTACAGTTACGGGATCTCAGTTGAGACAGGTGCGACGACGGCAGACTATAACGCCCTTTTTGCCCTGGACAGCGCCTTTACCGACCCTCTGGCAGAGCAGGACATCCATTTGGTCCTCCAGCAGAAGAAAGATCTGGTCCTCTATGAGCACCAGATCGTCGGTACCGCACCGGGTGAGAACAACGGAAAGCTGATTGACCTGCCCGAGGGCTATGAGCTCTGGACGGGCGAGGTCCAACAAGCCGCTCTGGTCATTGGCAGCGGTGAATGGATCCGTGCCGTGGACGGCCAGTTCACCGGGCTGTCCGCCGGGCAGCACATTCTTCGGGCCGGAGCGTATGTGGATGAAGAGAGCAACACCTTCTACTTCGCCTCGGACTACGCCGACTTCTTTGTGCCCAGAGGGGTGTGGACTGTCAATGTCGACTTGGAGCAGTCTCAGCACGTGGTATTCACCGGTGAGACCGAGCAGGTCGCTGAACCGGGCGGCACCGTCTACTTCTACGTCACCCCGGAAGAGGGCTATGAGATCACGGAATACACCGTGGATCGCCCCACCCGCCTGAGCGGCGGCGTCCGATACAGTGAGGAAAACGGCTTTATCGTGGTGGACGGAGTGACCGGAAATGTGACGCTGACCGTGATCGCAGAGCAGAAGGAAGACCCATCTCCTGTCTACACCATTCTGGAAGGCAACGGCAGCACATGGACCAAGGGCAGCAGCGGAGACCTCCACTTCAAGTCCGACGGCCCCTTTGCCAAGTTCACCGGAATCCGTGTGGACGGCGAAACGGTGAATGCCCAGAACTACGACGCTTCCAGCGGCAGCACCAACGTGGAGCTGAAGGCAGCTTATCTGGAGCAGCTCACCGCGGGCAGCCACGCCCTGACCCTGGAATACACCGACGGCGAGGTCACTGCTGCGTTTCAGATTCTGGATGCGCCCGCCCAGGAAGCGCCTGGGCAGGAGGATCCGGCTCCAATTGCGCCTGGGGCGGAACCGGAACCTGCGGTAGAGCCGGAGCCTGTCTCTGACGAACCGGCTGCGGAGACCCCGGAGGATACCAAGCCATCCGGCCCCAAGCAGAAGCAGCAGAAGAAGCACGCATCCAAGTCCTCCTCGCCCAAGACGGCGGATGAGGGAAACATTCAGCGCTGGGCGCTTCTTGCCGTGCTTTCGCTGGGCAGCGCAGTCACAGCATTGCGTGCCGCACCCAGCCGTGCAGCCAAAAAGAAAGACGACTAAATCCCTTTCTCCCGACCGGGCAAGCTCCCATTGAGCTGCCCGGTTCGCTTTTTCGGTCTCCCTCCCCTTCCGCCGGCCGCATGATCCCGCCCCCGCCCGCATACCCTTGCTGTGGGGGGTCTGAGCATGACGATCAAGCATACGCATCCTACATACGAAAATGATACCCTGCGCCGGGAGCGGCTGGCTGACGTGAAGCGGGTCTGCGCCGCCCTGCTCCGGTCCGGCAAGGGCAGCGGCGGAAAGGCAGCCCGATGACAGAGGCCGTCTACGCCCGCCAGTCGGTGGAAAAGAAGAACAGCATCTCCATCGAAGGACAGATCGACCTGTGCCAGCGGGCGGCAGGCCAAAAACTGACCGCCTATCAGGACCGGGGGTATTCCGGCAAGAACACCCAGCGTCCCGCCTTTCAAAGACTGCTCCGGGACGTCCAGGCAGGCAGGATCGGCAAGCTCTACGTTTACCGTCTGGACCGGTTTTCCCGCTCGGTGGCCGATTTTGGCCGTCTGTGGGAGATTTTGAAGGCTAACAACGTGGAGTTTGTCTCAGTGAACGAAAACTTTGACACCTCTACCCCCATGGGACGGGCCATGCTGCACATCATCATGGTCTTTGCCCAGTTGGAACGGGAGACGACTGCCGAGCGTGTCCGGGACAACTACTACCGCCGGGCAAGCCTGGGATCCTGGCCCGGCGGCCCGGCGCCCTACGGCTTTACGCTGGGGCGGGCCCACGACGCCACCGGCCGTCTGGTCCCAACCCTCAGCGTCCACCCGGAGCAGTGTGAGGTGGTGCTGCGCATCTTTCAGGCATATGCCGCAGAGGACGCCTCCCTGGGCTCCGTGGCCAGGGCGCTGAATGACGCCGGGATCCCCGGCCCGCTGCGGGACACCTGGGACAATGTATCCCTCTCACGGCTGCTCCACAATCCCGCCTATGTCATGGCGGACGAACAGGTGTATCTCCACTATCAGGCTCTTGGGGCCAAAATTTCTTCTCCTGTGGAGGATTTTGACGGCGTTCACGGCGTGCTTTTGGTAGGAAAGCGGGACCGGGCGCAAAAGAAGTACAGTGACGTCCATGAGCACAGCGTGTCTGTGTTAAACAGCGCAGGCTTTGTCCCCAGCCAGCTTTGGCTGGCCTGTCAGGGCAAGCTGCTGCGCAACCGCCAGGTGGGAAATGCCGGCAAAGGCAGGCACACCTGGCTCTCCGGTCTCCTCAAGTGCGGCTCCTGTGGGTACAGCCTGAAGGTCACAAAGGACAAGCTGCGCCGTTACCTCCACTGCAGCGGCAGATATAATCTCTCCAAATGCGGCGCTGACATCTCCGTTGGGCTGGACGAGCTGGAGCTTGCTGTGGGAGAGGCAATCCAGCAGCTGCTGGACGAGTGTCCGGAGGCCCCGGCAGAGATCCCCCGGGACGACCCGCATCAGCGCCGGCTGGAGGAGCTGGACCGCCGTGCGGACCGGCTGATCGACGCCTTTTCTGAGGGAGAGAATCTGAGCTCCGCCTACCTTCATCGGGCGCTCGGACGGTTGGAGGAGGAGCGCAGCCTGATCCTGGCCGCCCAAAAGCGGGAGGACAGCCGCCCTGTCCTGCCCTCCAGGCTGGTATTCGGCAGTCTCTCCTTTGATGAGAAAAAAGCCGTAGCCGCCCAGTTGATTCGAAAAATCGAGATCATCAACGTCTGGGCGGTGTAGGCCATACTTTTCAGTCGAGACCTGTTGCCTTTTGTCTGGCCGTAAATGGCCGCAAACGGCGGCAGGTCTCTTTTTGATGCCCTGCACCCCAGGCGGCAGCCCTTCATACGTAATCGCTCAATAATTACCCGCTTACCTGTCAGTATGCAAAAATGATAAGATACTCCCAAAGGCTCAAAAACTCACCGGCAGTTTTTCGAAATGAACCGCTGCTTAACGCTCAGCGGGCAAGATTCGGGCAGTCCGGCAAAGAAGCAGGACTATGTGATGCCAAATCAACTCCGATAGGCTCCAAGCAACAATCCAATCAATTTATAGCCATAAATATTACAAAAAGCTTGACCACTACACTTTTTACTTGCAGCACTTACGCTTTGCACCCAAAGCTTTTCTCTTTTCTTTTCGAAAAATGCATAATATAATTATCCATATCCACTATCCGCTGCGCTTGCCCGCAACCGCAGGGCATGCGAACGGAATGCAGCGTTTCTGGTACAGTTTATGGGACTTTCTATCTGCTATACTGTACATAACATCCAACACACGAAAAAAAGCAAGGAGTAATCGCACGGAAGGAATCCCCTATCCGGCTCACACTGCCGAAGATCATCGGCAGCAGACTGTTTATGAGCATCTGCAGGGCACTGCCGACCTTTGCAAGACATTTGCCGGCGCCTTCGGTACGGAGGATCAGGGAGAACCGACTGGACTGATGCACGACATCGGCAAATATTCCGCCGCTTTTCAGCACCGATTGTTGGCCAACGGCCCGAAGGTGGATCACTCTACCGCAGGAGCACTGGAGTATGCCAAGCTTGATCAAGCTCCTGCAGCCTTCTGCATGGCAGGCCATCACGCCGGTCTGCCCACTGGCGGCGGAAAGACAGTTGCGTCCCTTGCGTTTGTGCTGAGGCACCTCAGGCGCTCTGTATCGTGAACAGCCGCAAAAGCGCACAGACCGTCTACCGGCAGCTCAAGCCCGACGGCGCCTTCCGTTTTATCGTACTCTGGCTTTGCTATACTGTCTCAAACACAGACTGCCCCGGTTTTTATTGAGAAACCCGGTCTTTTGTGTTATGATGGAGGCAGTGAGAACGGAAGACCGGAAAGGGGGATGCAGGGGATGGATCTGCGCAGGATCAAGGCCGCCGCCGAGTGGTATCGCAATACCGTCTATCGGGACGAACCCATCTCCTCCCGCCCAGGGTGCAGTTCGGAGCCGCTCCCACCCATGCTTCGCACCGCCCGGGCACTCGAAAAGGGCGTCACCGCCTACCGTCAGAGCTGGGAGTCCCTCTTTGTCAAGCAGGGCAAGGTGCTGGCAGGCTACGAGGACGACTACCCCTATGACCGCCCGGTGCTCCGCTACTTCCCCACCTATCAGTCGCTGTCCGATGAGGAGCTGCGGGCCTACTTCACCTGGCGGACAAAGCTCCGCCGGGGCGAGATACAGAGGACCTCCCTGACCTTTGTCTATCTCTATATCTACGAACTGCTCAACCAGATCGGCGTCTCTGATCCGGACGACGGCTATCAAAAGCTCCTGACGCTGCGGGACGCCTATCGGAGCATCGACCCCTCCATCCTGCCCTACCTGATCCGGTGGATGTGGGACTATGTGGTCTACTATCGGCTGGACCCCGCCCTACTGCAGGACACGCCGTCCGTCCGCTTCGACCGGCAGCTTTTTATGCTGATCCACCGGAAGGAGCGCAGCGAGGCGGAGGTCATGGACGCCGTCCGGGGGCTTTCCACCTATCGACTGGACAATTCGAGGTTTTATAAAGGCCACTCCTCGGAGATGGATACGGTCATTCTGCGGATACTCGACCGGGTGGACGAGCACTATCAGAAGCGCTGCAAAAAGACGATGATCGAGGACTATTTCGGCCGGTACACCTCGCAGCCGGTGATGCTGTTTGCGTCCGCAGTCTTTTACGACCGGCGGAAGGCAGTGAATGTGGACTATTCCGTGGACGAGCTTTGTACCTACCACTGCCGGAACGGCCTTTGGACGGTGGAGCGGTATGATTGGCAGCAGTACCAGCCCGCCAAGCTGAACGCCCTGCTGAAAACCATCGACTCCGTCATGCGGGAGACCTTCGGCTACCGCTATCCCGTGAGGCCCGCCCTCAGCACTCAGTGGCTGCTGAAGCTCATCCGCGCGGAGGCGGAGGGTCTGCTGGCGGAACAAAAAGCGGAAACGGAGCGCCTGCTGGCAAAACAGAAGGCTGAGGAAGCCAAAAAGGTCAGGATCGACTTTTCCTCTCTCGATCGCATTCGCCGGGACGCCGCCTATACGCAGGACAGACTGATCATGGAGGAAGAGTTGGAGGACGATGTCCCAATTTCAGAGGCTCCTCCCCCGGAGCCGGAACCGGACGAGGCGGCGAACGTTGCTCTCCCCTTAAACGAGGACGAGCTTCATCTGCTCCGCTGCCTGCTGTACGGCGGGGGTCTGAACTGGGTACAGGCCTCCGGACGCATGCTCTCCGTGCTGGTGGACGGCATTAACGACAATCTGTTTGACCTGTTCGGAGACACAGTGCTGGAGCTGAACAGCAGCCCCCAACTGATCGAGGACTACATTGACGAACTGAAAGAGATGATACACCCGTGAAAATCCCGAAACGCATTGCCCAGGCCCTCATCAACTCTCTGAAAGGCGGTGTCGTGCCCAGAGTGGGTCTGCCCTACATCACCGTGGGGCGGAAGAGGGAGATTGACGCCCTGCTCCACGACGTGGAGATCATCGCAGACGGCGGCGCCTCCTTCCGGTTCATCGTGGGCAAGTACGGCAGCGGCAAGAGCTTCCTGCTCCAGACCATCCGCAACTACGTCATGGGGAACAACTTCGTAGTGGTGGACGCCGACCTCTCCCCGGAACGGCGTTTGCAGGGCACCAGAGGACAGGGGCTTGCCACCTATAAAGAGCTGATCCGCAATATGTCCACCAAGACCAAGCCGGAGGGCGGTGCCCTGGGTCTGATTTTAGACCGCTGGATCAGCAACGTCCAGCAGGAGGTCATACAGAGCGAGAACATCGGCATCACCGACCCCAAGCTGGCGGAGCTGGTAGAGAAACGCATCTCCGCCGTCATCTACTCCCTGAGCGAACTGGTACACGGCTTCGACTTTGCCCGGCTGCTGACCCTTTACTACCACGCCTACCTCTCCGGAGACGACGAGACCCGCGCGAAGGTGCTCAAGTGGTTCCGGGGGGAGTACAACACGAAAACCGAGGCCCGGCAGGAGCTGGGCGTGAACATCGTCATCACCGACGACGACTGGTACGAATACCTGAAGATCTTCGCCAGCTTTCTCAGGCAGGCGGGGTATTCCGGCATGCTTATCCTCATCGACGAGCTGGTGAATATCTACAAGATCCCCAACGCCATCACCCGGCAGTACAACTATGAGAAAATTCTGACCATGTATAACGACGCCATGCAGGGCAAGGCGCAACATCTGGGCATCATCATGTGCGGCACGCCTCAGTGCATGGAGGACCCCCGCCGGGGCGTTTACAGCTACGAGGCGCTGCGCTCCCGTCTGGCGGAGGGACACTTCTCCGGCACCCATCAGGATCTGCTCTCCCCGGTCATCCGCCTACAGCCGCTGACCAGCGAGGAGATGCTGATCCTGATCGAGAAGCTGGCGGACATCCACGCAGGGCTCTACGGCTACACGCAGATCGTCACCGGGCAGGATATGGTGGACTTTATCGGCATCGAGTTTGCCCGGGTAGGGGCGGACACCCACATCACCCCCCGTGAGGTCATCCGGGACTTTATTGAGGTGCTGGATATTGTCTATCAGAACCCCAAGCTGAAGGTGAGCGAGCTGCTGGGCTCCGAAGCCTTCTCCTTCGCCCAAAACGCCGTAGACGGAGAGGAGACCGGGGCGGAATTTGCGGAGTTTGAGCTATGAGTGCCTTTGATTGCTACGCCCCCTTTGTGCAGGACTATATCTACCGGAACAACTGGCAGAGTTTACGGGCCATTCAGGTGGCGGCGGCAGACGCCATTTTCAACACGGAGGAGAATGTCCTGCTGACCGCCTCCACCGCCTCCGGCAAGACAGAGGCTGCCTTCTTTCCTATCATCTCTCTCTTTTCCGCAGACCCGCCCACGTCGGTGGGCTGCATCTACATTGGCCCGCTGAAGGCGCTCATCAACGACCAGTTCCAGCGGCTGACCGATTTGTGCCACGAGGCAGATATTCCCGTCTGGCACTGGCACGGGGACGTGGCTCAGAGCCACAAGGCCAAGCTGATGAAGCGCCCCTCCGGCATTTTGCAGATCACTCCGGAGTCCTTAGAGGCGCTGCTGCTGCACAAGCACGCCGCCATTCCCAAGCTGTTCGGTGATTTGCGGTTCGTGGTCATTGACGAGGTACACTCCCTTCTCCGGGGCGACCGGGGCGGTCAGACCCTGTGTCTCATCGAGCGGCTGGCCCGTATGGCGGGGGTGAACCCCCGGCGGATCGGCCTCTCCGCCACCATCGGCGACCCGGAGGGGACGGGGCGTTTTCTCGCCCTCGGCACCGGGCGGGACACTGTCATTCCCAAAATCGAAGCCAAGGGCGGCAAGTGGCGGCTCTCCATGGAGCACTTCTACGTCAAGAGCGTACAGGCCGCCGAGGATCGGGAGGACATCGACGCTCTGCCCGTGCTGGAGGGAAAGACGGACGACGCCCCATTGAACGCCGACCCCGGCATCGGGTATATCTTCGAGCATACGAGGGGCAAAAAGTGTCTTGTCTTTGTCAACTCCCGGGAGGAGTGCGAGGCGGTGACCACCACCCTCCGGCACTACTGTGAGCTCAAGCACGAACGGGACCGGTTCCTCATCCACCACGGCAATCTCTCCGCCTCCTATCGGGAGACGGCGGAGGACGTGATGAAGGACGAGAGCCAGTATCTGACCACGGTGACCACCTCAACGCTGGAGCTGGGCATCGACATCGGCCGGCTGGAGCGGGCGTTCCAGATCGACGCACCGTGGACGGTCTCCTCCTTCCTCCAGCGGATGGGACGCACCGGGCGCCGGGAGGCGCCGCCGGAGATGTGGTTCGTTATGCGGGAGGACGAGCCGGAGCCGAGAGCCATGCTGCCCACCACCATCCCGTGGAAGCTGTTACAGGGCATCGCTCTGGTACAGCTCTATCTGGAGGAGCGCTGGGTGGAGCCTCCCCGGCTGGACCGGCTGCCCTTCAGCCTTCTCTACCATCAGACCATGTCCACGCTGGCCTCCTGCGGGGAGCTGTCCCCCCGAGCGCTGGCGGACCGGGTGCTGAGCCTGCACTACTTCCATCGCGTCTCTCAGGAGGACTACAGGGTACTGCTGCGCCACCTGATCGAGGAGGATCACATCCAGCGTACCGAGCAGGGCGGACTGATTGTCGGTCTTGCTGGGGAGCGGGTGGTCAACTCCTTTAAGTTCTACGGCGTCTTTGTGGAGAGCGAGGAGTATACCGTCCGCAATGAGGCCCAGGAGCTGGGCACCATTGTCTCTCCTCCTCCTCTGGGGGAGAAGATCGCCATTGCCGGGCACGTCTGGCGGGTGCTGGATATTGACCGGAAACGGCATCTGGTCTACTGCGAGCAGGTGAAGGGCAGCGTCCCCGCCTATTTCGGGGAGTGCCCCGGCGATCTGCACACCAAGATTCTGGAGCGGATGCGGACTGTTTTGCAGGAGAGGCGGAGCTACCCCTA
Source organism: uncultured Eubacteriales bacterium (assembly GCA_900314485.1). Classification (GTDB taxonomy): domain Bacteria; phylum Bacillota; class Clostridia; order Oscillospirales; family Oscillospiraceae; genus Onthomonas. The sequence goes on along the minus strand of OMVL01000039.1, from coordinate 11,927 downwards.
TCTGATGAGAAACGCCGTCGCCCGGCTGGAACAGGCCCGGTTCACCGCCGTCCACTCCGGCGCCGCCGAACAGACGCTGATCAATCTGGGCGGGAATATGTGGTGCCTGCTGCCATGGGTGGGAACCTATGCTTTTCTCGCCTTCGAGCGTTTTTTGAAGATCAAGTGCAAGGAGCGGCTGGGGCTTCGCGCCTTCGACTCCGCCCGCCCCTTCTTTATGCAGTTCACCATGCAGGCGGACCGGGATACCTTCTACGAGGTGCTCTTCGACGAGATCAAGAAGCCCATTGACCCCTTGGAGCTGGTCTATCCCGGTGAGCTTCCCCTGTTTGACAAGTACGACGAGTATCTGCCGGAGGAGCTGGTAAAGAAGGGCTTTGCCTATGGCGTTCTGGATCTGGAGGGGCTGCGAGAGCGCATTCTCGGCTGGGAGGCCCAACGGAGACCGGAATCATAGCCCCACAAAACACGCCCAAAGCGCACGTACGGTCTGTTGAGACACATACGTGCGCTTTTGTGTTTGATAAATTGGGTCAAGAGGCCCCTTGCTTCGTATCGACCGCCAGCGGGAGCGGCCGCAGCGTGGGGATTTCCACGCCGTCGCTGTGGCGGATCTCCTTCCGGCCGGTGGAGCGGCGCAGAAGGGAGTCCGCCTGCAAGGGCAGTCCGCCGGGAACCGCTACGCCCGGCCCCTGGAGCGGGACGGCTGGGCGCCGGTGCCCTTTACCACCCTGCTGGCCTATACCGGCACAAACCACGGCGGGGCGACCTGCCTCGGCCTTTTTCTGTGCAAGTTATGCACCGCTCTGTGCAATGCGTTTCTGCCCCCTTGCGGTTTTTTTCTTCTGCTACTATGGCATCGTACCGGTACGAAGCAAAGGGGAGGTAATCCATGAAAATCAGATTGAACGTCCGCTCGGAGGTCTATGACGCACTGGCAGCGGAGCTGGCTGCCCACGGCATTGAGCTGTCCTACGACGCCCAGCTGATGCTCTCCGAGGTGAATCAATATCCCGACTACCTCAGCGGAAAGCTAGGCGGGGAGAGCTATCATATTGCGGTCTCCAAGGTGGTCTGGATCGAGAGCCTGGGCCACGACGTCATCATCCACGCCGAGTGTGACGCGTACAAGACCGCAGACCGGTTGTGGCAGCTGGAGAAGAGCCTTGACCCAAAGCAATTTCTCCGCATCTCCAACTCTGTCATCGTGGCGAGGGGAGAGATTCAAAAAATTCGGGCATCCCTGTCCTCCAAATTTGTGCTCACCCTGACCGATGGAGCTGAGGTCACCGTCACCCGGAGTTATTATCAGATGTTTAAGGCCCAACTGGGCATCTAAGGAGGAAATACCATGCGTATGATTTCTATCACCGTCTTCGTCATCCTATTGGTGGTCATCATCGTCGGTGTCTATCTTGTTCTCTATAACCGCCATATCAACAAAAAGCTTCGGGAGTGCGATACCGGCAAGGCTATGCTCTCCCCCGGGCAGATCGCCCTGGTGTCCGTTGCGGCAGGTATTGTGGCGCTTTTTCTGCTCTACGGGTTTGTCCAGTCCTGGCAGGACAGCCACCCGACGGAAATCGATATCCTGTCCCAGGGCAATTACAACGTCAATTTCTTTGACGCGGAGGACGCCGAAAGCGAGTGGACAAATATTTACTCCCCGGAGCAGAACGAGGGCTATACCAAGCGGGTGGTCAGGGACGGCAATTTTGTGTTCATCGTCTTTGAATGTGAATCCAGCCACGACGGCCTCCACCCCGACTTTCTCATCTACGCTCGATACCTGGGGGATGCGGATGTGTACGTGATGGAGTGCGACGGGGAATTTCTCCGCTCTGACGGGGAGACGTTTACCGGTATCGGCGCCGGCTGCGAGGCGTCGGACTACTATCTCATCGTCGGCTCGTCGTCCATGTCTGTGGACTTCCGGCTGACTGTCAGCGCCTATACCGAAGAGGACTGGCAACACTATTTTGAGGACACGTCTATTGACAATGAGGTGCGGGACTTTGCCACCGAGAGCGGAGTTGTGGCCTTGCAGCTTGACCCATACCCCGAGAACACCTGACCCACAGGGACGGCCCCGAGCCGTCCCTTTTTCGTTGACAGCGCTCCCCGTCGTGATAGTATACTACCTACAAAAGAAGTGCAGCGACGTCCATGAGCACAGCGTCTCTGTATTAAACAGCGCAGGCTTTGTCCCCAGCCAGCTTTGGCTGGTATTCGGCAGTCTCTCCTTTGATGAGAAAAAAGCCGTAGCCGCTCTGGGCGGTGTAGGCCATACTTTTCAGTCGAGACCTGTTGCCTTTTGTCTGGCCGTAAATGGCCGCAAACGGCGGCAGGTCTCTTTTTGATGCCCTGCCCCCAGGCGGCAGCCCTTCATACAGCCGGGCTTTCCCCTGTTGCGGACAGCGACAGTCTGGACTGGAAGGAGCTGTCCGCCCCGGAGATCACCCAGCGGGTGCTGAGCGGGGTGCAGCCCGGGTCCATCATCCTCTTCCACAACGCCGCTCTCCACACTCCGGAGGCCCTGCCGGACATTATAGACAGCCTGATGCAGGAGGGCTATACCTTTGTCACGAGCAATTTCTCAAGCACCGCCGGCATTTCCTGTCGGCGGTGCTGTTCCGGTTTATTGCTTAATGAAAATTAAGGCGAAAATTTCACTTTTTCCATGACACAACAGTGGAAATATGCTATACTCGTCTTAATATTGTGGGCGTTTGTCCTCTCCTTCGACGGAAGGATTTTCAGCCCTCTCCCCTCTTGCCTGCGCAGGAGAAATGTTCTATACTCTTATGCGGTCTGCCCCCTATGCGGGGCGCAAGGAGCAACCAAATATGAATACACCGATCCAACACCTGAGCGGAGAACTGGATAATGGCAACGAGCTGTATATCAAACGGGACGACCTTCTGCCCTTCTCTATGGGCGGCAACAAGGTGCGCATCTCTCAGGCCTTCTTTCAGGACATGGAGCACAAGGGCTGCGACACCATGATCATCTATGGCAGCAGACACTCCAACCTGTGCCGGGTGCTGTCCAACCTGTGCTGCAGTAAGGATGTCCCCTGCGTCATGATCTGCTCCCACGAGGAGCAGGAGGATCAGACTGCCACCAACAACACCCACCTGATCGACTGGGCAGGAGCCCAGGTGATCCACTGCGGCAAGGACAATATTGCCGCCACAGTGTCCTCCGTCATGGAGAAACTGCGTGCCCGGGGCAGGCGGCCCTATTACATCTACGGCGACAAGTTCGGCCGTGGCAACGAGGGCACTGCCGCCGCCGCCTACGCTGAGGCCTATCGGGAGATTCAGGACTTTGAGGCGGATCAGGGCCGGGAATTTGACTATATCTTTTGCCCCTCCGGCACCGGCGCCACCCAGTCGGGCCTGATCTGCGGCCACCTGCTGGCGGGGGACGGGAAGAAGATCATGGGCATCATCATCTCCTCCAGAGAGACGGAGCGGGCCCGTCAGGTCATTTCCGAGGGCGTTTCCGACTATTTTGTCAAAAACGGCAGAACACTGCCGACCGGCTGGGCAGAGGAGATCATCCTCTTGGACGGCTACCGTCAGGCGGGCTACGGTCACTATGACAGCCGCATCACCTCCACCATCCGGGAGCAGTACCGCCGCAACAGCCTTCCCCTGGACCCCATTTACACCGGCAAGGCCTTTTGGGGCATGAAGGAATACATCAACGCATCCGGGATCAGAGACAGCCGGATCCTGTTCCTCCACACGGGAGGAGCCCCGCTGTTTTACGACTTCCTGGCAAAAGAGGGAACGGAGAACGAGACATGCTGATTTCCATTGTGATCCCCTGCTATTACTCCGAAAAGACCATTCGCAAGGTGGTGGAGTTGACAATAGCGGAATTTGAAGAAAATCCGGGCTACGAGTGTGAGTTCGTCCTGGTCAATGACGGCTCCACCGACGGCACCTTTGACGAAATTCGGGCACTGGCCGCAGAGCACGACAATATCTGCGGCGTCAACCTGATGCGCAACTTCGGCCAGCATAACGCCCTGATGGCCGCCCTCCACTACACCAAGGGCGATTACATTCTGGGCATGGACGACGATATGCAGACCCATCCCTCCCAGATCTTTAAGCTGGTCCGCAAGATGGAAGAGGGCTTTGATCTGGTCTACGGCACTTATCCGGTCAAGAAGAACTCCTTCTTCAAAAACCTGTCCAGCAAGGTCAACGAGGTCAGCTCCCGAGTCATGCTGAACCGTCCAAAGGACATTGTCTCCAGCAATTTCTGGATCATCACCCGGGCCGTGCGGGACGAAGTGATCAAATACGACAGCTTTAACCCCTATATCGACGGCATCTTCTACCGGGTGACCCATAAGATCGGAAATGTCCCCGTGGAGCACTTCAAGCGGGCCAGCGGTTCTTCCGGCTATACCTTTAAAAAGCTGCTCAACCTGTGGCTGGCCTATTGGAATTTCTCTGTCATCCCCCTGCGGGTCTCCTTCTTTCTGGGTATTTTCTCCGCCGCGGCAGGGGTTTTGATCTCCCTGCTGGTGGTCATCAATAAAATCATCTATCCCGACATCACCGTGGGCTGGTCCTCCACCCTGTGCGTGATGGTCCTCTTCTTCGGGCTTGTCCTTATGGTGCTGGGCATCGTGGGCGAGTATCTGGGGAAAATCATTCTGATCCTGAACAACACGCCCCAGTACATTGTCCGAGAGACGGTCAACGCCGGAAGCGGCGACCTGACGGACATGGTCCGGGACCTGGTGTGTGCGGGAGAGGCAAAGGGGCCGCAGACATGAAGAAAATCCTGATCCTGGGCGCCAGTATCTATCAGGTGCCGCTGATCAAAACCGCAAAGCGCATGGGGCTGTACACCATCGTGGCCAGCATCCCCGGGGAGTATCCCGGCTTTGCCTTTGCGGATAAAGTCTATTACATCAATACCACCGACAAGGAGGCCATTCTCAAGGCCGCCGTGGACGAACAGATCGACGGCATCTGCACCACCGGCACCGACGTGGCCGTGGCCACCATCGGATATGTCTGTTCCCGCATGGGTCTGGCCGGTGTGACAGAGCGTTCCGCCCTCCTTGCCACCGACAAGGCCCTGATGAAGGAGGCCTTTCGTGAAGGCGGCGTATCCGCCTCCCGTTTTGTCAGAGCTTCCAGTTTGGAAGCGGTGCGGGCGGCGGCGGACGCCATCGGTTTTCCCGTGGTGGTCAAGCAGGTGGACAGCTCCGGCAGCCGGGGCATCACAATTGTCCAAACGCCGGACGGCCTGGCCCAGGCCTACAAAGACGCCCTGGCCCGGTCCCGTCGGGACTACGTATTGGTGGAGGAGATGCTCACCGGCCACGAGATCGGTGTTGACGGCATGGTCCAGGGCGGAAAACTGATCTTTCTGGCTCCCCACGAGAAATTTGTCTACCGCAGCCCCAAGACCACCATCCCCGCCGGGCACGGGTTCCCCTACCGCAATACTCAGGCTGCACTGGACGAGATCGCTCTTCAAATGCAGCGGGCGGTGACCGCTCTGGGGCTGGATAACTGCACAGTGAACGCAGATGTCTTTGTCCGGGGGGAAGAGGTCTTTATCATTGAGATGGGCGGCCGGACCGGCGCCACCTGCATTCCGGAGCTGATCTCTCTGTATTATGGCTTTGATTTTTACGAGAAAATTCTGCAAAACGCTTTGGGCTGCCCTGTGGATCTGACTCCGGAACGCCCCGGCGCCCCCTGTATGGCAAAGCTGCTCATGAGTCCCGTGAACGGCATCATCACCGCCATTGACGAGGAGGGACTGGACCGTCTCCGCAGCGGAGGCGTCACCGTGGCGCTGGACTTCCCTGTGGGCCACGCCGTCGAGGCCATGGAAAACGGCACCACCCGCATCGGCCACGTGGTGACCGCAGCGGAGCAGGAGTCTCAGTTGGATGACATTCTGAGCCGGGTCTACAGCTGTATCTACGTGGACGGCAGCTCTCTGGAGGAACTATGGAACGAGTAAAAGATTATATCTTTCTGCATCTGAGCGTGATGCTGTTCTCCTTTACCAGCGTCTTTTCCAAGTTTGCCTCCCGGGAATTTAACGCCGGGGGCATCTATAACCCCAAGCTGTACCTGTTTCTCTTCCTGATGCTCTTCGTCTGCGCCCTCTACGCTTTCTGCTGGCAGAAGATCATCAAGAAATTTGACCTGAACATCGGCTTTGCCAACCGCAGCGTCTATCTGCTGTGGAGCCAGCTTTGGGCGGTGTCTATCTTCCGAGAGCATCTTACGCCCAGAAACGTGATCGGCCTGATCGTAGTGCTGGTGGGCGTCATTGTCGTCTCCCTCAGCGCCGACCACGGAGAGAAGGAGGCGGATCCGGCATGAACGAAAACTGGCCTTTCCTGCTTTTGATGTTTGCCGGCACCTTTTTTACCGGCATCTCTCAGGTGCTGCTGAAGCAGAGCGCAAAAAAGGAGCACAAGAGCTGGATCTTTGAATATCTGAACTGGCGGGTCATTACCGCATACGGCATTGCCTTTACCGTCCTGTTTCTCAACACCTATGCCTACACCAAGGTGGACATGAAATACGGCGCTGTCATTGACACATTCAGCTATGTCTTTGTCATGGTTCTGTCCTATCTGCTTCTCAAGGAGAAGTTTAACAAGGGACAGCTGATCGGCAACCTGATCATCATTTCAGGAGTGCTGCTCTATACCCTTTGACCCCAGCGAAGAGAGATCACAGAGAGAAAAGGAGTTTGCGTACCTATGAAACTGTTGGAAGATCGTATCCGCAAGGACGGCATTCTGGCCGAGGGCAATGTGCTGAAGGTGGACTGCTTTCTCAACCATCTGATGGATGTGGAACTGTTTCACCAGATGGGCATGGAGTTTAAGCGTCTGTTTGCCGACAAGCCCATCAACAAGATCCTGACCATTGAGGCCAGCGGCATCGGAATCGCCTGTGTGGCCGCCGAGTGCTTCCATGTCCCCGTCCTGTTTGCCAAGAAGAGCCAGAGCATCAACCTCTCCGGAGAGGTCTATGCCACCAAGGTCCAGAGTTTTACCCATAAGCGGGTCTACGACGTGGTAGTGTCCAAGAAGTTCATCGGTCCGGAGGACCACGTGCTTATCATCGACGACTTTTTGGCCAATGGCTGCGCCCTGCAGGGACTGATCGAACTGGTACAGGACGCCGGCGCCACTGTGGAGGGCATTGGCATCTGCATCGAGAAGGGCTTCCAGGAGGGCGGCAAACTCATTCGGGACACCGGCATCCAACTGGAATCTCTGGCTATCGTGGAAAGTATGGACCCCGCCACCGGCGAGATCGTCTTCCGGGCGCAGTAACAGCCATATTGAACGCATTTTACCCGGCACTGCCAACGCAGTGCCGGGCTTTTTGTTGTGCAAAGCGGGAAATTTCCCTGGTTTTGACCGCGAAATCCAACGAACATATATGAATTGCATGGAATACGCAAGGGAATGCCGGTAAACTGAGGGCACAGCAAGGGAAAGGAGGGCACTGCCTATGAGCGATGCCATTGCAACAGCGCTGATCACCGGCGGACTTTCGCTGGCGGGCGTAGTGCTGACCAACCTGTTCACCTTTCATCAGACAGACGCCAAACTGGAGCGGAATCAGGCGGTGACGGAGACTCGCCTGGAGGCGCTCACCCAGGAAGTCCGCCGCCATAATAATTTTGCGGACAGAGTACCGGTGATAGAGGAACAGATCAAGGTCATTAACCATCGAATATCAGATTTGGAACGGGGGCAAAACGAATGAACAGACAGACGTATTGGAAAAAATGGATCAAGGCGGCACTGATGCGGTCCGTCCGCACCATGGCTCAGACCGCTCTGGCGAGTGCCGGTACGGGAGCGGCGCTGGGCCAAGTAAACTGGGTCTTTGTCTGCTCCTCGGCGGCACTGGCGGGACTGCTCAGCCTGCTCACCAGCGTGGCGGGCCTGCCGGAGGTGGAGGCATGATGATGCTGCTGGCCGCTCTGGCGGCGGGAGATGCGTGGCTGCTGGCCCTGTTCGCTCTGGTCGCTGCAGGGCCCATCATGGAAAGGATGAGTCACAATGAGTGAGACGATTCGATACGGCATTGATGTCTCCAGCTATAACGGGGACATCGACTGGCACAAGGTAAAGGCTGCGGGGGTTGAGCACGCCGTCATCAAGGTGACAAAAAAGGATCTCTCCCCCGACCAGCGATTCAAAAAGAACTGGGAGGGCTGCCAAAAAGCGGGAATCCCATGCAGCGTCTACCGCTATGTCTATGAGTCCACCGTCAAAGAGGCGGAGAATGCTGCCAAGGCAGTGGTCAAGCTTTTGGAGGCGCAGAATGCGCCCAAGGGCACCATGATCTGGTGGGACGTGGAGGACCAGTGCCTGCGCAAGGCGGCAGATACGACCCTGACTTCTTCCATTCTGGCAGCCCAAAAGGCAGCAGGATCCGCAGGGTACAGCTTTGGCGTTTACTGCGGCAAATATTGGTATGAGTCCGTTCTCCGCACCGAGGATCTGAGCTGTCCGTTTTGGATTGCCCGGTATCCCTCCAGCCGGAAGCTGGACTTTGGCACACAGCCGGCAGAGCGGTATCGCCCTATCACCCGGCAGCCTCTGTGGGGCTGGCAGTTCAGTTCCGCCGGGCAGGTGCCCGGCATCTCTCACGACACCGATCTGGATGTGATTTACGGTGTTTCGTCCTATCCGGAGCCGACGAAAAATCTCCGTAAGGGAGATCGGGGCACAGATGTGTGCTGGGTCCAGGAGAGGCTGAATTTGACAGGGGCCGGGCTGGATGTGGACGGCAGTTTTGGGCCCAAGACGGACGCCGCTGTCCGCAAGTTCCAAAAGGAACACAATTTGGCCGCAGACGGCATCGTGGGTCCCAAAACCCGAGCCGCATTAAAAGCAGTATAAATGAGGCACGGGGTACCGATCAATTCGGTACCCCGCATTTGCACATAAGATCTGAGCGGATGCGCAGACTTACTTCAGGCCGTTCTCGTAGGCCTCGATCATCTTTTTGACCATCTGACCGCCCACGGAGCCGGCCTCACGAGAGGTCAGGTCGCCGTTGTAGCCCTGCTTCAGGTTGACGCCCACCTCCCTAGGTGTATTTTCTCCATCTTAAGAGTTTTTGAAACCTCCAAAAACGGTCATTTTTCTAACTTTTTCGACGAATTTTTCGCATCTTTCAGTATTTGCTTTTCTATAAGTCCTTTCGGCTTATTTTGGGGAAATACCCGTCCTACATGGACACCGCTTGCTGAGGTTCGGGCTTCTGGTCTTGCTGAACCTGTGGGAAATTCCGCACCGACTTCTGGTTCAGTTCGCCAATAAACTTATAGAAGATTTTCACTTTCTGCTGAAACGGCTGATTCCGATGGGTTACTTTCCGCTTCCCCTCCGGGATGATCTTCGGACCCACTTCGATACGCTCCACAAAGGTGGTCAGCGTTTCCCGATCCAGCTCTTCAATAGAGGTGTACTGCTGCACAAGCCGGAAAAACTGGTCGTAGTTCTTCTGAATCCGCTCCGTCTCTACAGGCAGCTCCAGCTCCGCAATCAGTTCCTCTAACTGCTGAGACTCCGCTTCCAGCTCTCCTACCATTCGATGCAGACGATCATCGGACAGGTCGCCGTTGGCATTGTCCATATAGAGCTTTCCGATCATCCGGTCAATGGTGATCTGTCTGGCTTGCGCCTGATCCAAACGACGCTTCCGTCCATTGATTGTTTCGTCAGAAGTCTCCTGCGCCATCAGCGCATCAACAATCCCCTGCCTCTGCTCATCTGACAGGGCAATCAGTTCATTCAACTCCCGGCGAACCAATTCTAGCAAGTCTGCGTATCTGATACGCACCCCATCACAGCGGTTGACGATATCCTGCCGCTGGTGGGTACAGGAGAGGAACCAGTATTCATCCCGCTTACCCTTATACACCGTACCACAGGAGCAAAGGGCGTGTCCGCATCTTCCACACACGGCAACGCCGGAGAAGATGCTCTTTCTAACGTGGTCATAGGCTCGATAGTCTCTCGACGCCGTTCCCAAAAACTTTTGTGCCTTATCATAGACTTCTTCTGATACCAATGCCTCATGTGTGTTTTCAGTAACTGCCCACTTGTCTTTTGGAACCGGCACCTTCTTATGAGATTTCACGCTAACTTTTTTGCTCTTTCCCAAGATAGTATGACCAAGGTAAACCCGGTTTTTCAGGATTCGCTTTACCGTGGTCTGATTCCAAGTGTCTGACATCCGTGCTGCGCCACGATCACAAAACTCGTCCCTGTACAATACCCGGTACTTCAAGGGAGGAATCACCCCATCCTCGTTCAAATCCATTGCGATTTTTCGAGAGGAATCCCCTTTCGCTGCTTGTGCGAAAATTCGCTGTACTACCGGCCCGGTAGTCTCGTCCGGTACAAGGTGATTCTTTTGGTGCTCATCCTTTCGGTATCCATAGGGAGGGCAGGCACAATACTGTCCACTATTACGTCTGATTTTCAGCGCTTCCTTCACCTTTCGGGAACCGTCCCGGAGATAGACCTCGTTTAAGGCGAACTGGAACGGAGCCATGATGTTTTCCTGCTCCGTGTCAAAGTGGTCGCTAAGAGTAAAGAAGTGGATATTGTTCTCTGGAAAATACTCCTCCGCATAGTAGCTGGCATCCCGCATATTGCGTCCCAGCCGGGACAGGTCTTTTGTGATTACTGTATTTGCCTTACCCTGACTCAGTTCCTCAATCATAGCTCGGAAACCAGGACGGTCAAAGTTTCCGCCTGACCAACCGTCATCCGAAAATGTCTTAATCAGCGTAAAGCCATTTTGCTCACAGAAGTTGGCAATCATCTGTCGCTGTGTCGAAATACTGGACGATTCCCCTCGCAATGCTTCTTCTTTGGAGAGTCGGAGATATCCAAACACCAGCTTTCTTCTGGCAGTCCGTGTTGTCATATCGCCTCCCTACCGTTACGCACCGCCCCATGTGCTTTATTGTAGTTCACATCAAGGGTATCTGTCAACACTTTAAAGTGTGAAATTCCTTCCAGTGCCCTTTCTTGCACGATGCGTTCAACGCTTTTGGTTCCAGCAAATACTCGCTCCACCTCATAAGTTCCATTGTAAATTTTCACTGAATGATTCATTGTTATGCCTCCTTTTCCCTCATTCTTCCCTTTCTATATCCTGATTATTCCAATCGCTCCTGAAAATGGAGGTCAGGAAATCAACTGTCCGTTTACTTGCTTGACAGCAAAAAGGCACAGATGAGCCTCTGCAATACATCAGTTCATCTGCGCTTATTTCACTGTCAAACCTGATTGACTCAGGATCGACAGGTTTTTTGATTTCAATTCGGTGTATTCCTCATAGCCCACCAAGGCCGTATTCCGCTTCTCTGTGGTAAGCAGATCTCATAGCAGGAGCCGGATTCGCTGCAACCGTCTCCCATGCTCAAGCGCAACCAAGCCGCTGTATCAGCGGAAGTATCATTTCCCCCCTGTTGTCGTGGCTCAGGCGTTACCAGTGCCCTTCTACCCTCCGTGTTGATCGCAAGCAGGAAGGAGACTGGCAGGGAATCGCTGCCCATTTTCAGCTCGGTGAGTTTCCAAAAAAGGGCGCACGAGTCCTGTTAGAATCCTCCATGCCAGACCGAAAGTCTTGTGCGACGGATGTATCGGCTCGGACAGGGTGGTCTTGTTGCGGAATACTGATATGGACTTTTCAAGCTGCACAAGGAGGGAAATCCCTCGAATCTATTCTGTTCTGCTATCTAACAGAACAGATTCCAGAAATCTCAAAAACCTACAACGTATCGAGATGCCAGACATATGCTCAGTGGCGTTGTGGAGTTTGATGATTGCTACATTGGCGGCCCCACCGTGGGCAAAAAGCGTGGCAGAGGAACTGAGA
>OMVL01000034.1 GCA_900314485.1 uncultured Eubacteriales bacterium | reverse complement strand
TGCTGGAGCAGGAGGAGCTTTACCGGGTTTACGCCGAGGAAGGAAAGGTGTTCGGTGTGACCCAAGACGGAACTTATGCCCTGCGGCGGAGGCTGTACGAGTTGGAGGAACAACTGGACAAAAAGCGGTTTGTCCGTATCTCCAATTCAGAGATCGTCAATCTGAAGCAGGTCAAGAGCTTTGACCTCAGCTTTGCCGGAACAATTTGCGTCGCCCTCCGGGACGGAACGGTGACTTACGTGTCCCGGCGGTATGTGTCCAAGATCAAACAGGTATTAGGAATTTGAGGTGATTGTTGTGAAAAAGCAAGTAATTTTGAGGGGTTTGTTCGGAGCACCCATTGGACTGTTCATTACCACCGCCATTGCCATCGGCATTTCCTACTCCGTGGGTAATGGGAACTTTTATCCGGTAGCGCCGGCGCTGGCGGAGCACTGCGGAAGTGAGTTAAACGCAGTTTTCTTTCAGACAGTGATGTCGCTCCTTTACGGAGCCGTCTTCGGCGGAGCCTCCGCCATCTGGGAGATGGAGCGCTGGAGCCTTTTGCGGCAGACGGTGACCCATTTGGCGGTAGTGTCCCTGACGACTCTGCCGGTGGCGCTGCTCCTCGGATGGATGCAGCCCAGCTTGGGCGGCTTTCTGGGGTACTTTGGGCTGTTCCTTGCCATTTACGCCGTTATTTGGCTCTCGATTTGGCTCCCCATTCGCAGACGTCTGAGACGCATCAATCGGTCGCTTTGAAGCAAAACAGGACAGGCAGAATTGTCTGTCCCCTGTTTTTTCCCGTTTTGATGCTGAATGAAAAAGGCCCTGACAAAAACGGGCCGCCCCTGCAACGGGGCGGTCCGTTTTGATTTCATATTATCTTCTTCTCCGGCTGCCCCGATAATTTCTCTGTCGGCGGGAGCCGGTATAGCGGCCGCCATACCGCCGCCGGGGACGGAACACCGTCAGGCGCAGGAGGATCACCAGGATAATAACGCCGATAACGATGAGCGCCGCCTTGAACCAGGTGCTGGAGATGAAGTCCTCGATCTCCTGCTTCTTGGCCAAAAAGGCGGACTGCTCCACGTCGTCAATGGCCACCAGATCCACCGAGCCGTAGGGCTGACCCTGGAGGTAAATGGTCATGGTGCCCAGCTTCTGGCCCTTGGTAACGGGAGCCGCTACCGTCTCCACCACTTCGATGGTAGTGGTAAAGGCATCGCTCTTCACATCATTGGGGAGCAGGGCCTGAATGCCCTCCGCCGGAGCCACCAAAACGCTGTCCACGTCAATACCCAGCGTCACCGGCACCTCCGCCACGGGATCGGTGCTCTCCATAACTGTGTGGTAGGAGAAGGTATCAAAGCCCCACTTTAACAGGGCGGAGGACTCGGAGAACTGCTTTCGGTGGGTGCCGGCGCTGTCTACCACTGTCTCGGCTCCCATGACCACAGAAATCAGGACGGTGCCGTCCCGCTCGGCGGCGGAGAGCAGGCAGTAGCCGGCGGCGTCGGTAGAGCCGGTCTTAATGCCGATGCAATCATCGTAGACGTAACCGGAATACTTCTTGTTGGTCAAAAGGCCGTTGGTGTTTGCAAAGTGCCGCTCCTCGCTCATATTGGTAGCGGGGACGGTGTACTCATCGGTACTGACAATGGTGCGGAAGGTTTCGTTTTCCATGGCGTGGCGGGCAATGAGGTAGAGATCGTAGCAGGTGGTGTAGTGGTTTTCATCGTGGATGCCGTGGGGATTGACAAAATGGGTTCCGGTACAGCCCAGCTCCACCGCCCGGCTGTTCATCAGATCCACAAAGGAGGCCACCCTGCCGGAGACCGTCTGGGCCAGAATATTGGCCGCCTCATTGGCCGAGGGCAGGAGCAGGCAGTAGAGCAGGTCCCGCACTGTCATGTTCTCTCCGATCTGGATGTTCTGGGTAGAGCCGTCTGCCGGAATGCCCATCCAGGTCTCGCTGCCGGCGGTGATAACGGTGTCCAGCGTCAGATCGCCACGATCCACCGCCTCCAACACCAAAAGCGCCGTCATCACCTTGGTGATGCTGGCGGGATAGACCTTCTGCTGGGCGTTCTTTTCATAATAAATCGTGTCTTCCGTCATGTTGACCAGCAGAGCGGCATTGGCATCCACGTCCTTCTGCCGCACTGCCTGAGAGACCGCTCCCAGATCCACCGCCCCCGCCGTCAGGGGGACGAACAGGGATCCGATTAGGGCAAAAAGCAGAAAAAATATCACAATTCTCTTCTTTTTCATGTAAAACTCCTGTGATCTATGTTCATTTAGGATATAATGTACTTTTCAGCAGAGAATATTATAACAGAGGACTGTATGCAAATCAACGGCAATGCGTGGCAAACTCCGGCCTTTTGACCGCAAAAAACAGGCAAAATCCCTCTTGCCATTTCTTTTTGGGAATGTTATACTAACTCCATCTACGACAGGCTGTGAAAAGGAAGAGTACAGCGGTTCCGCCCACTTTAGAGAGAGGATGGATGGTGCAAATCCCCGTGGGCAATGCTGGAAGGCGCCTTTGAGCCGCGGCCCCAACGGGATTTTTCCTCAGTAGGCGTCGCCGGGATCTCCCGTTACAGAGACTTCGAGTGCAGGATGTTCCTGAATTCAGGTGGTACCACGGACAGACGGAAGATGTTCGCCCTGAGCCAAATCGGCTTGGGGTGTTTTTATTTACCCCCGGCCATACCGACAAGGAGGAATTTTAACATGAAAAACGAAGCAAAGACCATGGAAAAAGTTGTCGCCCTGTGCAAGGGCCGGGGCTTTATCTTCCCCGGCAGCGAGATCTACGGCGGCCTTGCCAACACCTGGGACTACGGCCCGCTGGGCGTTGAGCTGAAGAACAACGTGAAAAAGGCATGGTGGAAGAAGTTCGTCCAGGAGAACCCCTATAACGTGGGTCTGGACTCCGCCATCCTGATGAATCCCCAGACCTGGGTGGCCTCCGGCCATCTGGGCGGCTTTTCCGATCCGCTGATGGACTGCAAGGAGTGTCACGAGCGGTTCCGTGCCGACCAGCTGATTGAAGCATGGGCTGAGGAGAACAATTACACCATCGAAAAGCCCATTGACGCCTTCTCTCAGGAGGAGATGAGCGCCTTTGTGGAGGAGCATCATGTGAACTGCCCCACCTGCGGCAAGCACAACTGGACGGACATCCGCCAGTTTAACCTGATGTTCAAGACCTTCCAGGGCGTCACTGAGGACGCAAAGAACACCGTCTACCTCCGCCCCGAGACGGCCCAGGGCATCTTCGTCAACTTCCCCGCCATCCAGCGCACCACCCGGAAGAAGGTGCCCTTCGGCGTGTGCCAGGTGGGCAAGAGCTTCCGTAACGAGATCACTCCGGGCAACTTCACCTTCCGCACCCGTGAGTTTGAGCAGATGGAGCTGGAGTTCTTCTGCAAGCCGGACACCGATCTGGAGTGGTTCGCCTACTGGCGCGGCTTCTGCCACGACTGGCTGGTGGGACTCAACATGAAGGACGAGAATCTGCGTCTCCGGGACCATGAGCCGGAGGAACTGAGCTTCTACTCCAAGGCCACCACCGACTTCGAGTATCTCTTCCCCTTCGGCTGGGGCGAGCTGTGGGGCGTGGCTGACCGCACCAACTACGACCTCAGCCGCCATCAGGAGACCTCCGGCAAGGATCTGACCTACTTCGACCCCGCCGACAACACCCGCTATATCCCCTACGTCATCGAGCCGTCCCTGGGCGCTGACCGTGTGACGCTGGCCTTCCTTGTGGAGGCTTATGACGAGGAGGTCGTGGGTCAGGACAAGAACGGCAAGGACGATGTGCGTGTGGTCATGCACTTCCACCCCGCTCTGGCTCCCTTCAAGGCCGCTGTGCTGCCCCTCAGCAAAAAGCTGGCTCCCAAGGCCCAGGAGATTCAGGCAGAGCTCTCCAAATATTTTATGGTGGACTACGACGATGCCGGCTCCATCGGCAAGCGCTACCGCCGTCAGGATGAGGTAGGCACCCCCTACTGCATCACCGTGGACTTCCAGACCGTAGGCGACGAGAACACCCCCGCCGACAATGCCGTCACCATCCGTGACCGGGACACCATGGAGCAGGTGAGAGTGCCCATCAGCGAGCTGAAGAGCTGGCTGGAGGAGCGGCTGGCCTACTGATACTTTGAAATGCGATGCACCCCCTGAGCGGCTGCTCAGGGGGTGCGGTTCATAACAGAATTTATTTCAACATTTCCAAGATAGGCTCCAAATATTTTGGATCTGTCCAGTCGCAGCTCTCCTCACCTGCCGCCATGAGCGCTTGCTCCCATACCTCATATTCGCTGGGATCTTTTTTTGCCACTGCTTTCCGCAGCATTTTACACAGATTTCGATCCACCAGATTCATTGCATCCACATCCCATGCGCCTCTGCAATAGAAGCAGGGAATGTCAGCAAGCTGGTCTTTCATATTGTGCTGATATACTGCCTGCACTGCTTTTTCCTCATACGGAGAGGCTCCAACGCAAAAGACTGCTATCTTCTTTCCTTTCAAGACACCAATATGCTTTTTCAGAAAAGACAATCCCGCAATTCCAGAGGCATAGATTCCTCCGCCCAGAATGATAACATCGTAAAGTTGAATCTCCTCGATCTTCGCTTTCTTTGTTTCGACTGCAGGAAAGCCCGTTTCCTCTGAAAGCCAGCTTGCGTATTTCTTGGTTGCTCCGTATTTTGACTGGTAAAGAATCACGCCGTTCATTATTTCTCCTCCAATGTTCAATCTTTTTGTTTGCACCATTATATCAGGCAGAAAGGGACAAATACAATGTTTGGTGAATTAATTTTTGATTAAAACCATCGGTTAGTTATCTCTAACTATTCTGCTCCATTTTTTCGATTTTTTCCCATTTTTCTGTTGCATTCCCAACCTTTTCATGGTAAACTACTCCCACATGAGGGAGTAGTTGGCGTCCCGGACGTTCCATGTCAACATACTGATGTGACCGCATCTGGCATGGATTGAATAACGAGACTCATGTATGGCAGTCGGCCGTACATGGGGATATTGTATGGCGACTGTATTCACAGCCGTCTTTTCATTTGCGGCAAGGAGGACACATTATGCTGCTCTTTTTCCAAGTCCTGCTGACCATGTTCATTGCCGAGCTGGGGGACAAGACCCAGCTTTTGATGATCGCTATGACCTCCCGCTTTAAACTGCGGGATATCATCCTCGGCTCCGCCGCCGCCATTCTGGTCTTAAACGCCCTTGCCGTGGGCGTGGGAGCGGTCATCAGCCAGTTTATCCCCGGCTGGGTCATTAAGATCATCGCCGCCCTCGCCTTCTTCTATTTTGCGTGGTCTACCTTAAAAGGGGACGATGAGGACGAGGAGTCGAAAGAGGGCAAGGCCAACGTGCCACCCATCCTCACCGTGTTCGCCACCTTCTTTCTCGCCGAGCTGGGGGACAAGACCCAGCTCACCGCCATCGCCTTTGCCGCAAACGAAGGACTGGAGCACGCCGTTGCCATTTGGCTGGCCTGTTCCATTGGCCTGTTTGCCGCCGACCTGCTGGGGATGCTGCTGGGGCATCTGCTGAAAAGCAAGCTGCCGGACGGCTTTCTGGATAAGCTGGCTTTCGTCATCTTTGCCGTCTTTGGGTTCACCACCATGGCGGAGGGAGCGGGACTGCTGGGGATGCAGGCTCCCCTGCACTGGGTGATTGCCGGTGCTGCTGCGGTGATATTTGCCCTGCTGTGTGTCTGGACGGTTCGGCAGAAAAATAGCACAGAAGGACGAAAAGTGCCAAAATCTGACGGCTGATTCTTTTTGTGATTCAGAATAGCGCCCCTAAATTCTAGCACTCTCAAAATTGGAGTGCTAGAATTTACATTCTGTACACGGGTTCTTCATGCTTTGTTCATAATTCCGGCCTATCTTATAGTCAAACAAAAAGATGACCGCAGCGAAACGCTGAACGGGTCAGGAAAGGATGTTAATGATGTATATGATGCCTTTTGGCCGTCGCAACGACAGCCTGATGAACCTGTTTGACCAGATGGAGCGCAGCTTCTGGAAGGATACGGGAGCCAGCTTCTCCTCCTTCCCCACCGACATCAAGGACGAGGGCGATCAGTTCACGCTCACCGCCGAGCTGCCCGGCTTCAACAAGGAGGACATTCGTCTTGACCTGAATAACGGCGTCCTCACCATTGCCGCAAAGCATGAGGACACCACCGAGCAGAAAGACGAGAAGGGCAACTACCTGTGCCGGGAGCGCCATTACGGCAGCTATCAGCGCAGCTTTTCCGTCTCCGGTATTGACGAGAGTGCCATTACCGCCAGCTACGAGAACGGCGTTCTCAAGCTGAACCTGCCCAAGGAGACCCCAGTGGTCACCGAGGCACGGCAGATCGAGATTCAGTAACGATCAGGGGGCGGGTTTTACCCGCCCCTTTTGATACATCGTTTTCAATTCGTACGGGACGGCAATACGTAATTCTTACATATAAAGGAGGTTGACCCATATGTCCAACCTGAACTATACACGCAAATCCCAAGAGGCGCTGCTCTCCGCCCAGCAGATCGGCCGGGAGTACGGCAGCCCTCAAATCGAGCAGCCCCATCTGCTCTATGCCCTCTTAGAGCAGGCGGACGGCCTGATTCCCCAATTGGTCTCCGCCATCGGCCCTGACCCGGACAGTCTGAAGGCCGCCGCCAGAGCTGAGATCGAAAAACTCCCCAAGGTCTCCGGGGCCGGCCGTGAGGCGGACAAGGTCTACGTCTCCGCCGATATGGACAAGGCTCTGAAAGCAGCGCAGGACGAGGCGCAGGCCATGCGGGACGAGTTTATCTCGGTGGAGCATTTATTCCTCGGCCTTGTGGCAAAGCCGGATCGGGCGCTTTCGCAGCTGTTTCGCACCTATGGCCTGACAAGAGAAAAAGTGCTCTCCGCCCTGTCTGAGATCCGGGGCAATCAGCGGGTGACCTCCGACAACCCGGAGGAGACCTACGACGCCCTGAAAAAGTACGGCACCGATCTGGTAGAGCGGGCGAGAGGGCAGAAATTAGACCCGGTCATCGGGCGGGACGACGAGATTCGGAACGTCATCCGCATCCTGTCCCGCAAGACGAAGAACAACCCCGTCCTCATCGGCGAGCCGGGCGTGGGCAAGACCGCCATTGCCGAGGGCTTAGCACAGCGGATCGTTCGGAAGGATGTGCCGAAAAGTCTGGAGGATAAGACCATCTTCTCGCTGGACATGGGCGCGCTCATCGCCGGGGCCAAATACCGGGGCGAGTTTGAGGAGCGTCTGAAAGCCGTTTTGAACGAAGTCCGCAAGTCGGAGGGGAAAATCATCCTCTTCATTGACGAGCTGCACACCATTGTGGGGGCAGGCAAGACGGAAGGCTCCATGGACGCCGGAAACCTCTTAAAGCCCATGCTGGCAAGGGGCGAGCTGCACTGCATCGGCGCAACGACCTTGGACGAGTACCGGCAGTACATCGAAAAGGACGCCGCTCTGGAGCGCCGGTTCCAGCCGGTCATGGTGAATGAGCCCACCGTCGAGGACGCCATTGCCATTCTCCGGGGCCTGAAGGAGCGGTACGAGGTGTTTCACGGCGTCAAGATTCAGGATAACGCCTTGATTGCCGCCGCCACCCTCTCCGACCGGTACATCTCCGACCGGTTCCTGCCGGATAAGGCCATTGATCTGGTGGACGAGGCCTGCGCCCTCATCCGTACCGAGATCGACTCCATGCCCACCGAATTGGACGTGATCTCCCGGAAGATCATCCAGTTGGAGATTGAGGAGACTGCCTTGAAAAAGGAGACAGACGCACTCTCCAAGGAGCGGCTGAGCCAGCTGCAGCAGGAATTGTCCGATCTCCGGGAGGACTTCAACGCCAAAAAGGCCCAGTGGGACAACGAGAAGCACGCCATTGAGCGGGTGCAGAGGCTGAGGGAACAGATCGAGCAGCTGAAAGCCGATCTGGAGATTGCCCAGCGGAGCTACGACTACGAAAAAGCCAGCCAGCTGCAATTCGGGCAGCTGCCCAAGCTCCAGCAGGAGCTGGAAAAGGAAGAGGCCATTGCCAACCAGGGTAAGCGCCGCTCCCTCCTCCGGGATCAGGTCACAGAGGAGGAGATTGCCCGCATCATCGAGCGCTGGACGGGTATTCCCGTCTCCAAGCTGATGGAGGGCGAGCGGGAAAAGCTGCTGCACATGGAGGACATTCTGCATGAGCGTGTGATCGGTCAGGACGAGGCCGTCACCCGGGTCTCTGAGGCCATTCTCCGCTCCCGGGCGGGGATTCAGGATCCCCATCGGCCCATCGGCTCCTTCCTCTTCCTCGGCCCCACCGGCGTGGGCAAGACCGAGCTTGCCAAGACGCTGGCGGAGACTTTATTTGACAGCGAGAAGAACCTCGTCCGCATCGACATGAGCGAATATATGGAGAAATACTCCGTCTCCCGGCTTATCGGCGCCCCTCCCGGCTATGTGGGCTACGAGGAGGGAGGTCAGCTGACCGAGGCCGTCCGCCGCAAGCCCTACTCCGTGGTCCTCTTTGACGAGGTGGAGAAGGCCCATCCCGATGTATTTAACGTGCTGCTGCAAGTGTTGGACGACGGCCGCATCACCGACAGTCAGGGCCGGACGGTGGACTTTAAGAACACCATCCTCATTCTGACCTCCAACCTGGGCAGTCAGTACCTTCTGGACGGCATTGACTCGGACGGCAGCATCAAGAAGGATGCCAAAAGTGCTGTGGAGCGGCTCTTAAAGCAGTCCTTCCGGCCGGAGTTTTTGAACCGTCTGGACGAGATCGTGTTCTATAAGCCCCTCACAAGGGAGAACATCGGCAGTATCATCAAGCTGCTGGTAGACGACCTGAACAAGCGTCTGGCTGACCGGCAGCTCTCGGTCGCACTGACTCCCGCCGCCGAGGACTTCGTGGTGGAGGAGAGCTATGACCCCGCCTTCGGCGCAAGACCGCTGCGGCGCTACCTCCAGCATACGGTGGAAACTCTCATTGCCCGCAAGATCATCGCAGACGACGTGCTTCCGGGCACCCGGTTTGTCATTGACCGGGAGGGGGAGCATCTGGTGGTGAAATAAACTCTATCCCGCCTCCTCCCGCCCGGCCTGGGCGGGAGGATTTTCCTTGCCTTCCATGGCGAGAGGCAGTAAAATACCCATGTCAAAGGATTTTGACGCAGAAAAAATGCCCCTGTCAAAGTACTTTGATAGACTTTTCCCGCTCTATCCCCCAAAATAGCAGCAAAGCGAGGGATCACTTATGGACATCGGTCAGAAAGTCAGAGCTGCCCGTCAGGGGGCAAAGCTGACACAGGAGCAAGCGGCGGAGGCGCTGGGCGTCAGCCGCCAGACCATCTCTAACTGGGAGAACAACAAGACCTATCCCGACATCGTCAGCGTCATCAAGATGAGCGACCTCTATTCCATAAGCCTCGACACATTATTAAAGGGGGACCCTAAAATGATCGAGCATCTGGACGAGAGTACCAACACGGTGAAGAGCCAGCGCAGATTTTCCAAGCTGATCCTCATATCCGTCTACATGGGCGTGTGGGCATTGCTGATGATTCTGTTCTGGTGCTTCACGCCGACGGACGCCGGCATCGGCTATAGCCTTCTGACCTTCTATCTGCTGCTTCCGGTAGTCACCGTCGTCCTCTCCTTCCTCATCGGCAAGGACGAGAGCTGGGGCAGGTTCCGCTGGGGGATGATCGCCTTTTTCGCGGTGATGTATCTGCTCATGGACTACGGCACCTTCTCGCTGGCCAATAATCTGACCTTTGGCAAGGTGAATGTGCCGGATTTTGAGACTCTGATCCCCGGGGCCGTCTGCTCCGCCGTGGGCATGGCCGCAGGATCGATCGCCAATCTGATGCAATATAAGAAAAAGGCACAGCAGTGACCTGGTGCAGGGGCGGCATGCCCCTGCATTTTTTCTGCCCAAAGCCGCAAAATACCATTGACAGCTTTAAATCAATTGTGTACAATTTAATCAAAGATTGTACACAATCTAATTTTGCGTTTTAAGGAGCGACTGTTATGGGCATTTACGATTACACCGTCAAGGACGCAAAGGGCAACGACGTCAGCCTGAAGGACTACGAGGGCAAGGTACTGCTTATCGTCAACACCGCCACCGGCTGCGGCTTTACCCCCCAGTACACCGGCTTGCAGGAGCTGTACAAGAAGTATCAGGCCGAGGGTCTGGAAATTCTGGACTTCCCCTGCAACCAGTTCGGTAATCAGGCCCCCGGCACCGAGGAGGAGATCGTTACCTTCTGCACCGGCCGATTCGGCGTCACCTTCAAGCAGTTTGCCAAAATTGAAGTCAACGGAGCCAATGAAGCGCCGCTTTACGCCTACCTTAAGAGCCAGAAGAAGGGCATGGTCGGCAGCAACATCAAGTGGAACTTTACCAAATTTTTGGTGGACCGCAAGGGCAATGTGGTCTCCCGGTTCAGCCCCACCACCACTCCTGAGCAAATTGACGAGAAGATAAAGGAGCTGCTGTGAGATGGAATACGTCTATAAGACAAAGGGCACCTGTTCCCAACTGATCCGGCTGGACATCAATGACGGCATTGTGACCAATGTGGCCTTTACCGGGGGCTGCCCCGGCAATTTGAAGGCCATTCCCGCACTGGTGGACGGCTGGACGGCGGAGGAGATCGCCTCTAAGCTCTCCGGGATCCGGTGCGGCGTCAAGGCCACCTCCTGCGGAGATCAGCTGGCCAAGGCCGTTCTGGCCGCCAAGGAAGCGGAACTGGCGGCCAAAGCTGAGTGAGAGAGGCGTCATGGACAAACCCAACTACGACGCATTAAAGCTGGAAAATCAGCTCTGCTTCCCCCTCTACGCCTGTGCCAAGGAGCTGGTACGGCACTATAAGCCCTATCTGGATGAGCTGGATCTGACCTACACCCAGTATATCCTCATGATGGTGCTGTGGGAGAAAAAAGCCCAGACGGTCAAGGAACTGGGCCGGGCACTCTATCTGGATTCCGGCACGCTGACGCCGGTCCTCAAGAAGCTGGAGAAAAAAGGCTACCTCACCCGCAGCCGCTCCACTGAGGATGAGCGCAATCTGATCGTCACCGTCACGGAAAAGGGTGAGGCACTGAAAGCGCAGGCCGTCCATGTGCCCAGGCAGATCGGACAGTGCCTAGAGCTGACAGCAGAGGAGGCCGCCACCTTTTACGGACTGCTGTATAAGGTGCTTGGAACGCTGACAAAGGAATAGACCCCCAACGGCGCAGGTCCGGAGCAGGGCCTGCGCCGCTTCTTGCCTTTTGCGGCGCCGCTCAAATTTTCACCGCTATGCCGTATAAAACGGGCCGGTTTGCCAAGGCGGGGAAAATCTGCCATTGTCGAAATTGCCTGAATTTGCGTCCAAGTGTTGACGGGGGCGCAAAACAGGGGTATGATAAAGAAGATAATCGAAATATGTGGGTTTCTACCCTTTTCCTTATAATCCGTTTTCAGAAAGGAAGGTCTGACTATGGCCAATGCGAACAAAGGCGGCCGCCGCCTTGCCGGAAGCCGTCCGGCTGCTTCATATAACCCCGGCAATACCGGCGATCTGGACGCCACCGTCGTCGTTCCCCGCACCCCCGCCCCCGCCCCAAGCGTGGACGATCTGGTGGTAGATGATATTCTGCGCTCCATCTCCGAGCAGAGCAGCACTCCCGTGCCCCCTGCCCGTCCGGCGGCCAAGCCCGCCGCCCGCCCGGCAGAAGCAGAAGATGCCACCACTGCCTACCGCCCCGTACGGGAGAACGAGTATCAGGCCGTTGCCAGCGCCATGCGCCGTCAGGCCGCTGCCGCCCAGAGCCAGCAGACACAGAACACGGTTCCCCCCAGCGATCCCTATAACATGCGGGACCCTGCTATGACCCAGTCCTTCCAGCCCGCCCGTCCCGCTCATCGGGACACCGACCGGCTCCCCACTCTGGTGGACGAAAAGCCGGTTCGCCGCAAGACGGTACTGAGCAAGGTCCTCACCTTCCTGGTCGTCATCCTGCTCATTGTGGCTCTCGTGCTTGGCATCCGGATGGTCTACATTCTCGGTCCCGCCATGGGTTGGAATCTGCCGGACGTATCCAATATCCCCGGCGTCTCCGCCGTTTTGGGCGTCATTCCCGACCCGGAGGAGGAGATCATCCCCGAAGACGTAATTACCGAGCCTGAGCAGCCTGCGGTTCCGGTCCAGGATCCCACTTCTGTCACTCTGGATGCTGAGGTGATTGAGCTGCACCCCGGTGAGAGCGCGATTCTCACCGCCACTCTGGACGTAGACGGGTGGGACGGTCTGCTGGCTTGGGCCTCCGGCAAGGATGAGATCGCCACCGTTACACCCCTTGGCCCCACCACCGCTCAGGTGGATTATGTGGGTGAAGGCAGCTGCTTCATCGCCGTGAAGGTGGGCGTTAAGCCCGCCGACGGATCGGAAGCGCCCTCTGCCACCTGCCGGATCGATTGTCTCGGCGCCGACGAGCCTGCGGATGCGACAGATCCGGTTGACGATCAGCCCTCCGACGGGGAAGATCAGCCCACCGGCGAGCATGTGGACATCGCCCTTAACCGGGAGGACTTCACCCTCAACGTGGGCGAGAGCCACAAGCTGATGGATCAGAACGCCGATCAGGTCACATGGACCTCCTCCAACACCGCTGTGGCCACCGTCAACGAAAACGGCGTGGTCTCCGCAGTGGGTAAGGGTACCGCCACCATCACCGCCACCGGCCCTGACGGCGCCACCGCCTCCGCCATTGCCAGAGTGCGGTAACAAAATCCAGACCAAAAATATGAGACTCCCCATTTCGGGGAGTCTCATTTTGCGTGGAGAAGATGCTTTATTCTTCCGCCAGGAAGTCGAAGATGTCGGTGAGAAACCGCTCCAGGGTATCATTGCTGCTGCGATAGATCTCGTGCTTTGCCTCGTGGTAGACGATCTTCCGTCCCTTGGGGAGCAAGTGGATCAGGTCGTCCTGGGGCGGCAGATTGACCACCGTGTCCTGCCCCGCCTGGCAGAGAAGCACAGGAATCTGGACCGAGTATGCCTCAGCCAGAATGGGATACTGAACGTTGGCTGCCTCCTTGGCCCAAGAGTAGGTGGCGGCAGAGTTTTGCAGGTTGATGTCCTGCTTCTGCCGCTCTAAGTACCAGAGATAGCGGGCCTTGGAGGTGGTGCAGTTGTTATCCTCCCAATGGTCCTCGCCGTCAAAGGGTTTCTGGATCATAATGGGCCTTTCGCCCTGACCCAGCATGCACATAAAGCTGGCCAGCGCACCGCCCAAAAAGTCCGGCATACTGCCCGCCGAGGGGGAGATCATGGGCGAGGAGAGCACCGCCTTCTCAAAAACGCCGGGATGCTGCTCCAGATAGAGGACGGCAATGGCGCCGCCCATGGAGTGCCCGTAGAGATACCGCCGCTTCCCCTTGCTCATGGGAAGAAGTACCTGCTCAATCAGGTAGTGCATATCCTTGATGTAGTCGGCAAAAGAGGTAATATGGGTCAGCCAGGTCTCCCGCACCAGGCGGTAGGACTTTCCGTGACCCATATGATCGCAGATGAAGACGCCGTAGCCCGCCTTGAGGAAATAGGAGATCAACTCGGAGTATTCCAGCGTGGATTCCGTAAAGCCGTGGCTGAGAAAGATCACCTCGTCACTGCCCTGATCCGGGGCATAGTATTCCCAATAGATGCCCATGTTCTCCACACGGGCGCAGATACCGGAGGACTGACGCAGCTGTTCCAGACGCAGCAGCACCTGATCCATCTCAGCATTATAGTTTTCCTCTGAGAGAAGAGGAAAGGGCAGCGTATTGACCAATTTCAGTTCCTCCGATCTTTGGGACTCATACTATTTTCAGCGGACATGCTGTCCGCTTCCCCCATGAAATGCGGGGCAATCCGTCATACAAATATTAATCCCTGGCAAAAATATAACTCTTGATGACGTTTGCGGTCTCCTCCGGGGTCAGCTTATCCGTGCAGATGCAGAGATCGTAAGCGCTGGTATCCCCCCAGACGTGGTGGGAGAAAAAGCTGTGGTAGGCCCGACGGCCCCGGTCGATCTGGCGGATGAAGAGGGCGGCCATCTTAGGGGCAACCTTTTTCTTCCGGGCAGTATTTTCGATCCGCTTTTCCTCCGATGCGTAGATGTAGACAGTGACCAGGTCCTCCCTGCCCTTCAGTACAGTGTCGGCACAGCGGCCCACGATGACGCAGGGGCCTTCCTCTGCCATCTGGCGGATGATCTTGGACTGGGCCTCGAACAGTTCCACACTGATGGGAGTATTCCGGGCGGGAAGCCCCTCCTCCAGCCGGTCCAGCAGCTGGGCGGCGGAAGTCTCCGCCTGTTCAAATAGGGCGGGAGACAGCCCGCTGTCCTGTGCGGCCCGGGCCAGAATGTCGTAGTCGTAATAGGGAATGCCCAACTGCTGGGCAAGAATACGGCCGGCCTCCCGGCCCATGCTGCCGGATTGACGGCTGATGGTAATGACAGGCAGCTTGCTCATAGGATACACCCTCTCTTATATCAAGATGATTCTAACATTATATTATAACGGAACGAACGAAAAATCAAGCAAATTTCTAAAAGTTATGCTAAAAGATTTGCCCCGCACCAAAACGGTGCGGGGCATTACCCGTATCTCTCAATTTAGCTCGTCCAGAATAGATCTCTGCCGGCCGCCCAGCAGCAGGGCCTGATTGTAGCCGGAGAACTTTTCGCAGCCGTTGTCGGAGATAAACTTCATGGAATAGGGATTCATGGTCAGCTCCGTGAGGAAGATGACCAGCTCCTGTCCCTCCCCAAAGGCGGTCTCCACCAGACGGAAGGCCCGGTCCAGACGGAGGGAGCCGGCCTCAATGGCGGACTTCCGCTGAGCCACTGCGCTGCGAAATTCGGTGCGGATCACATCGGCAGCGCCCTCCCGGGAAGAGCCGGTGCGAAGGGCGTGACGCCATTGAGCGAGGGTCTCCCCCACCCGGTCCAGACGGAGGGCCTCCTCCTTTGTCAGCAGGTTGGCCCGCCGCTTTTCCCCTGCCATGCGCTCCACATCGGATATGGCCTCCCGAAGCAGGCTGTCTGCCTGGCCGCCCCGGTCCAGCTCGGCCATGAGGGGCTTGAGCTTTTGATGGAGGAGGGTGACGTAGCCGTCCTCCTCATTGGCCTCCCGGCAGGTGCGAAACAGCGCATCCAGCACCAGGGAGAGGGCGGAGAGCCGCTCGTCAAAGGGGGCGGTGCGAAGCCGGTTCACCGTGTTCTCCGTGAGGCGGCCGGAGAGGATGGCCTCCACGTCGTAGTCGGACTGATACTTCCGATAGAGGTCGTAGTAGTTGGCAAAGTCCTTGGCAATGGCGGGATGCTGGATGTACTGGCTCACCACCTGCTCGTCCGTGGGGATGTCCAGCTCCTCATTGACGGCAATGAGCCGGCTCAGATCCTCCCAGCCCCGGGCGGTGGCAAACCGCTTGCCGTCCACCGTAGTCTCCAACTGGTAGAAGTTGCGGGGCTTCAGCTCCAGATAGGCCAACACGGCGGGGTGGACCCGGCGGAGGTAAGCGTACTCCTTCCATGGCTGATAGCTGGCCTGAATGTCCAGCCGGCGGACCCGGTCCAGCGTCACCACGTCAAAATCCCGGACGGAACGATTGTACTCCGGCGGATTGCCGGCGGCCACGATGACCCAGCCCTCAGGAAGCTGGTGACTGCCGAAGGTCTTGCACTGCAAAAACTGGAGCATGGCAGGGGCCAGCGTCTCAGAGACACAGTTTACCTCGTCCAGGAAGAGAATGCCGTTTTCCAGCCCCGTCTCCTCCATGGCCCGGTAGACGCTGGCAATGATCTCGCTCATGGTGTACTCAGTGACGGAGAAGGTCTTGTCACGGTAGGCTGCGGTGCGGATGCTGGGCAGGCCGATGGCGCTTTGGCGGGTGTGGTGGGTGATGGTGTAGCTTACCAGGGCCACGCCGCACTCCTGTGCCGCCTGCTGGGCGATGGCGGTCTT